>JBDNFX010000016.1:0-21330 GCA_041689575.1 Kapaibacterium sp. (SeqCode) | reverse complement strand
TTTAAACCTCTTTTTTCATAAATTTCAGTTAGAATTTTCAGCTCGTTTTCCGGCATTTCATTAAGTTCATTTTTTTCTCTTTCAATATCTGCCATTTCTGTGTCCGTTTGTGAACTTACTGATACGTATTCACCAGCTGCCATTGATAATGCTCCTGCAACAAGACCTGCAACTGTTGCTAAAACAACCGGTTCTCTTGTTGAACTTGCAGCAGCAACACCAATTGCTAAACTTGATATAGAAATTATTCCATCGTTTGCACCTAAAACAGCAGCTCGCAACCAATTGCTTCTGTGTATGTAGTGGTTGTCTAAATAGTTGTCAATTGTTATCATTTCGTAGTTTAATTAGATCGACTTTATAAATATGACCATCGTTTTTAGATTTATATGCTTAAATTGATAAACGGCACCGATTTTGAAAACCATTTCTTAGAAACAATCTTGAATTAAAAAGTTTTCAAATTCACATAATCCCTTTTTTACTGACGCCATAGTTGTTAATAATATTAGAATTAGGTGTACAACTACCATTTTTACAAAGTGACATTTTTACATTGTTTAAAATCGATATAAAATATGTTCAACATTTCTGAATTGAAATGTTGTACTGATTTTTGATATAAAGATTTTTTTAACAAGATATTTGAAATTCCTATCGAACTAAGATTTTGTTATAATAAGTTTTAGAATAGTTGGAACTTATTTCTGAACTTGAGTAGGAAATATAGATTTGTACTACTATTAATCGTTTTGATCAAAGCTGAACTCTTTTGGTCAAAGTATTTGATGATTTTTTTGGAATTTAAAGGAGTAATAAAATGTAAATGTAAAGTAAATTCATTGTAGAATATTTGGTAATTTAAAATTAATACCTTATATTTGTATACTATAGAAGAATTTAATTCAACTCACAATAGATAGAAGATCTGTATAATGCTGTCAAAAGAAAAAAAATTGGAGCTAGTTAAGCGTTTTGGAGCCAATGATCAGGACACTGGAAAACCAGAAGTTCAGATTGCTATGTTAACTGAACACATGAAACAACTTTCAGAACATTTGCTTACTAATAAAAAAGATAATCACAACAAACGTGGTTTGATTATGATGGTTTCTAAACGTCGTAAATTATTAAAATATTTAGAGCATGTTGATGTTCAAAGATATCGAGCAGTTTTAGTTGCATTAAATTTACGTAAGTAATAAGTTTTTATGTGGTGTACTGTTTACAAAATAGTACACCATTTTAATTTATGTGCCCTCAATATGCAAACTCCTCCTTCACCTTCCATTCCAAAGCTGCAAGTCTGTCTTAATCGATATAGTATAATATATTTATCAATATAAAAACCCAGCACACAGCGTGTGCTTACCAATGAAAGGTCATAAAAATGGCAAAAGTAACCGTAAACACAATTCTCAACGAACACGAGTTTTCACTCGAAACAGGTCGTTTCGCTAAATTAGCGGACGGTGCTGTTATGGTTCGTCACGGTGATACAATGGTTCTTGTAACTGTATGTGCAGGTACCGAACCAAAAACAGATATCGATTTTTTACCATTAACGGTTGAATATCGTGAAAAAATGTCTGCAGCAGGAAAAATCCCTGGTGGATTCTTTAAACGTGAAGGTAAACCGAGTGATAAAGAAATATTATCTGCTCGTCTGATAGACAGACCAATTCGTCCAATGTTCCCAAAAGGATGGTACAACGAAACACAAATAGTTGTTTCTGTGTATTCTGCTGATGCAGATTTCGATCCAGATGTAATGGGAACCACAGGAGCTTCCGCTGCCTTATTATTAGGTGGTTTTCCATTCGAAGGTCCAGTTTCTGAAGTTAAAATTGCAAAAATCGAAGATACGTATATAGTAAACCCAACGTATGCTCAATTAGCAGAATCGGAACTTGAAATCACTGTAGCTGGTACCGACGATTCATTGGTAATGGTTGAAGGTGTTTCGAAAGAAATTAGTGAAGATACGTTTTTAGAAGCTATTGCTTTTGCACACGATCAAATTAGAATATTAAATAAACTTCAACTTGACATGGTTGCTCAGGCTGGTTCTAAAGCACCAAAAGTTTTTAAAACTGTTGAAGTAAATCCTGAATTACTTTCTGCAATAAGCGATTTTTGTAGACAACCAATCCAAGATCAAATTCATACTTCTTCTACTAAAGATATTCGAAAAGAACAGTTTAAAGTAATACGAACAAATACTATTGAACATATCGTTAGCTTATTTGGCGAAAAAGAAGAATTTGCTGGTGTAAATTTAGAAGGAACTGTTAAAAAAGTAATTTCTTCTGTTGAAAAAGAAGAAATGCGTGAAATGATACTTCGAGAAGGAATTCGTTTAGACGGTCGTTCTACAACGCAAGTTCGTCCAATTTCAATTGAAGCTGGATTATTACCACGTCCCCACGGTTCTGCCTTGTTTACTCGTGGAGAAACTCAATCCTTAACAACAATTACATTAGGCACCAAATCTGACGAACAAATGATTGATGGTTTAAAACCAACTTTTGATCGTCGATTTTTACTACATTATAATTTTCCTCCATTTAGCGTTGGTGAAGCTGGTCGTATGATGGGTACTTCCCGTAGAGAAATTGGTCACGGAAATTTAGCTGAACGTGCTTTGCAATACTTTGTACCGGACGAATTAGAGTTCCCTTATACTATTCGTGTACTATCAGACATTCTTGAATCGAATGGTTCATCGTCAATGGCAACAGTTTGCGCTGGTTCTTTGGCTATGATGGACGCGGGTGTTCCTATTAAAAAGGCAGTTTCTGGAATTGCTATGGGTCTTATTAAAGAAGGTGATAGAGTAGCTATATTGAGCGATATTCTTGGTGATGAAGATCATCTTGGAGATATGGACTTTAAAGTTGCTGGTTCCAAAGATGGTATTACTGCTTGTCAAATGGATATGAAAATTCAAGGTCTTTCATTCGAAACTATGAAAACTGCACTACTGCAAGCAAAAGAAGGTAGAATGCACATTCTTGATGAAATGAATAAGGTATTAGATACTCATCGTCCAGAATTGTCTCAGTATGCTCCTTCGTTAACAACAATTATGATTCCTGTGGAATATATTGGTGCTGTTATTGGTTCTGGAGGAGAAAATATTCGTGCCTTAACGAAAGAAACAAATACCGAAATTTCTATCGAAGATGACGGTAAAATTGTAATTGCTGCAACTTCGAAAGAATCAGCAGATGAAGTTGTAAGAAGAATTCGTCAAATTACAACTCCTCCATCGGAAGGTACAATTTATATGGCTACAATTAAAGAAGTACGTGAAGGCTTAGGAGCAATCGTAGAATTTATGCCTAAAACAAAAGGTCTTCTTCACTTGAGTCAAATTCAGTGGGAGCCATACGAAAATGTTGGTGATATCTTAAAAGTTGGTGAAAAAGTAGAAGTGAAATTAGTGGAAATTCAATCCGATGGGAAATTCCGTTTATCTCGCAAAATCTTATTCCCAAAACCAGAAGGGTATGTTGAACCAGAACGTCGTCCAAGACCCCCACAAACAGATAGGAATGATCGCAATAATGACCGTCGTCCGTATGACAATCGACGTCGCTAATCGCTTATAGGACATTACGAAGAAAAGCAGTGAAATCACTGCTTTTCTTCGTTTATATCAATATTTTCGTAAATTTGAGTCTATTACCCATATAGAATGTTTTTGCAGCTATTACTTTTTACTATTTCATTCGAATTAAAAATGAAAGTTCGATTTATATTCTTTGCTTTGTTTGTTGCTCAATGCTGGTTTATTCAACCACTTGTCGCAAAAGGAAACGATTTGGAATTAGGTATTCGTTACCTCAAACTTGGTAATTCCTATCGAGAAATTGGTTTTTACAATGAAGCAAAAGATTTTCTTTTAAAAGGAAAACGGATTGTTACAAGCCATAAAAATATTTATTGGCAGGCAGTCACAGAAGAATATTTCGGATTGTTAGAAAGTGACCAAGGCGACGAGATCGCCGCTGAAGATCATTTTATTGAAGCTGTAAAGCTGTACGACAAAATCTTACCGCCTTCTAATTCCAGTTTGGAATCTACAATGCATTTGTTAAATCCATCTCAAAAATTTGTTTCTTCTCAAAAGAAAAAACAGCAAAAAAATTATAGCAAAAAGCAAATTGAACAATATGTTCCAGAAATGGATATGGAATCTCCTATTGAAGAATACTATGAAACCCCAATACCCCTTGAAGAAGAAGAGTTTAACGACCTTAGAAGTGCCCCTAGACCATCTAAGCCTACGTTGCCACTCTTAAAAGGGAATCAAAATCCTTCAATGTTTAAAGACAAAACTCCTTCTGAAAAAGAATCAATAGGAATAGAAGAAGATGAATTTGATAAAATGGTTGATGAAGTATTAAGTGGGAAACCAAACTCTCTTAAAAAAATTGAAAAGCAAGTGCCTCAAAATTCTCCTTTGGAAAATCAATTCAAAAGTCTTGAAAGAGAAAATATAGAGTTAAAACAACAAATTGAGTTATTGAGAAATGAATTAGAATTGTTACTGAACAAAAAAGAACCAGACCCTAAGAAAGCAACGAAATCAAAATCTGCACGTTCAGCTTAATGAAGGATTTTTTTTAAACCAAGTAGAATTTGTTCAGCTTTTACAATGTCTTCTTTGTTAGTGATTTTAATATTTGTAATTTCGCCTTCTTCACAGTAAACATTTACACCAATACGTTCTACTAATGAAGAATCATCTGTTCCTAAAATTGAATTTTTTACAGCGAACTCATAAGCATTTATAAGAACAGAAGCACGAAACCCTTGTGGAGTTTGAACAGAAACCAATTCTGAGCGGTCTAAAGTTTCCACTACGCTATTATTGTTGTTTTTTCGTTTAATGGTATCTGTAATCGGCAAAGTTGGAATACAAGCGCCATATAAGAGTGTTTTTTCAATTATTCTTTGAATTAAGGAATTGGATGGAAATGGACGAACTGCATCGTGAACTAAAATTATATCCTCCGTGGTAAATGTTATTGATTTTAATACTTCAAAAATGCTAAACTGACGTTCTGAAGCACCTTCGACCACCGTTTCCAATTTATATATTGAATATTCTTTTTTCCATAAAAGAATTTGATCGATAAAAGAACTTTCAGCAGCAATATGAATTTTAGAAACTAATGGTTCGTTTTCGAACCGAAGTAAAGTACGTACTAAAATTGGAATACAATTAAGCTCTAAATACTGTTTTGGTATAGTTGTTCCAAATCGTAAACCTTTACCTCCTGATGGAATAATTATATGTACCATACGTTCCTAATCAAATGTTTTTCGTGTTTTTTTTGCTGTAGAACGGAATATACTGTATTTTTGTAAGTTTTCATAAAGATAATACTAATTCATTAATCTTCTTTAAACTGAAATGATATTAACTGATACACAAATATTACAAGAAATTGACGCCAAAACTATTGTAATAGAACCTTATTCTGTGAAATGTTTAGGCTCAAATAGTTACGATGTACACTTAGGTGCAACATTGGCTACCTATGTAGACGAAATTCTTGATTCCAAAAAGCATAACCTTGTAGAAAGATTTACTATTCCTGAAGAAGGTTTTGTTTTACTTCCAAATATGCTCTATTTAGGTGTTACTGAAGAATACACTGAAACACATAAACACGTGCCTTTTCTAGAAGGAAAATCGAGCGTCGGTCGTTTAGGAATAGATATTCATGCTACGGCTGGAAAAGGGGATGTTGGATTTTGTAATTTTTGGACGTTAGAAATTTCGGTTAAACAACCAGTAAGAGTATATGCAGGAATGCCAATTGCACAGTTGATATATTTTACTACCGAAGGAAATGTAACAACATTGTACTCTCAAAAAACGAATGCAAAATACAACACTAAAACTGCTTTCCCTGTTGAATCGATGATGTGGAAAAACTTTTAAATTAAATTATGAAATATACACTAATACTTTTAGCGATTTGTTCAGTTCTAATGGTGAATTCTTGCACGAATTCTGAAGATGAATTGATTGACAAATTACCAAATTCAGAAGACCCAACTTTTAATACTGAAGAAATTCTAAAATACCGGGAATTCAAAAATAATAATTTTAAAACTACTGATCAATCGCCAATTCCTGTAGCAAAAAGAACTTCTTTTCAAGGTCTCCCTTATTATAAACCAACAGAAGATTTTTCTATTCCTGCAACCTTTGTAGCATCTAAACAGAAAGAAACAGCAAGTGTTAATACTACAAAATTTGGTGAAACAAGAATATATGTAAAAGCTGGTACATTGAACTTTGTTATAAACGATAAACAATATACTCTTGAAGCCTTTTATTATCAAAACGATGAAAATCAAGATTTACTTTTTGTTCCATTCAAAGATGCAACATCAGGTAAGTTAACATACGGAGTTGGTAGATATCTTGATATTCCGGTAGTACCAAATGGAGATTATATAATTGATTTTAATTTGGCATATAATCCTTATTGTGCATATAATGATAATTACAGTTGTCCGTTAGTCCCGAAAGAAAATGTATTACCAATAGAAATAAATGCTGGTGAAAAGAAACCTGACTTTTAAGAAAATATTTCCTTTAATAGTAATACTATTGGTTGTGCTAGCAATACCAAGCTGTATCATTGTTAAAGAAAAAGCTCTGCCTCCTAAAACAGCGCAAAAAATTGAAATGTCGAAACTCCGTGCTGAAGCAACTCAATTACTTTCAAACGATGTAATTATTACTCCAGATTCTGAGATTGTTACTTTTAAACCAAAAGATTGGTTTTTTATTGACATTTCTGATTTGAAAAATAATGTGTCAAATGGCGAAATTGTGGCAATAGCTGTAAATAAAGATTACACAATGGCTTTTATAGTAAGTAAGGTTATTCAATCTCTTGCAATGACAAAACTTTTGGAAGATGAAGATATGGCAGATGTTGCTAGGTTACATTTTCAACAGAAAAAAGAATCAGCCACTGAACAATTATTTATGGCAAGTGATTATGAGTTGATTCCCTATGGACTAAAAGAAATACCTTTGTATTCTTTTACATCATTGGGAAATACTCAAAAAGTAAGAGTTGCACTCTTAAAAACAACTACAAAGAAACTCTATGAACTTGCTTTAGTTCCATTAGAAATTTCAAGTGCAACTCCTTTTACTGAAAAGGAATCGTTGCTATTGTTTCAAACAATTTTAGCAACAACCTTATTTTAAAAATTAAGAAACTATGAATCGTATATTTTTCGTTTCCATTCTGTTTGTTATTGGTACATTCACAATCCTGCAAGGGCAAGTAACAGTAGATATCCCGTCTATAACTGTCGATAAAAATGAAGTATTTTCATTGCAATTACCGATCAACTTTCAGGAAAATTCTACTATAGATTCTATTCGGTTTTCATTTAAATTTAACCCTCAAGTGGTTACATTACTTTCTGCTAAGCCGGTTGTTCCTACAGTAATTCCATGTCCGGAATTTACTATAAATCAGATATATACATCACCTGACCAAATGCAAGTATTCCTTACTTGCAAAACAAGTTTTACTGGAGCTATGAATCAGTTGCTAGCGTTAGAATTTCAAGCTTTAGCGGGGAAAGATTCAACTACTACATTTCAATTAGAAACTATTGAACAAAATGGTGTGAATATTCCAGTTCCAAACGGAACAAGAGGAACTATAACAGTTCGAAATAACAAACAAGTTTTACAGTCATTTCCAGAATTTCTTGGGCAAAACTTTCCGAATCCATTTTCTAGTACAAGCGAATTTAAGTATAGTATAAATCAAACTACAGCAGTTGTTTTTACTGTGTTTAACTCAAAAGGTGAAACTATACTCAAATTTCCAGAAATTACTCGGCTACGAGGAGAATATTCTTTTTTATTAAATATGGACCCTTGGGAATATGCATCTGGTACCTATAGTCTTCAAATGGAAACAAATGAAGGAGTTTATTTCCAAAATTTCCTATATTTAAAATAGTATAATTATGCTGACTAACCCTAAATTATCTTCATTGTTTTTAATGCTTTTTTGTTTGACATTAAGTATTGTTTTTCCTTCAGTTTCTCTATCTGAAGATGATGTTCAATATATAAAAAAGAACCCTGAAGGAACAGAATTTTGGTTGCTTTTTCAACAAAATTTTCAACGTCCTGAAAAAAACAAAACTGACAAACAAACACTTCAATTGTTCATTACTTCCGATTTTGATGACACAATCAGAGTATCAATTGATGCAATAGGTTTTTCACAAAGATATGTAATAAAAAAGAATATTGTCCAAACAGTAAAATTGCCGATTGAAGCTCAATTTTTAGAAATTGAAATTCCTCGTAAAATGGGAATTCATGTCGTTTCAACAAAACCAATTATGGTTTACGGATTAAACCATAAAAAAATGTCAACTGACACCTATCTTGGTTTACCTGTGAAGGTACTTGGGAATTCTTATAGAGCAGTAGCAATGACTGTCATTGGTGAATTCGTTTCTCAAATTGGAATTGTTGCAACTCAAGATTCAACTACAATTGAAATTGTACCTACTTATTCCTTGTTAAGTGGTCGTCCGGCAAATGTTCCGTTTAGAATTGTTCTAAACCGAGGTGATGCCTATCAAGTAACTGCTGATGATAAAATATCTTCAAAAAATGATCTAACTGGATCTTTAATAGTTTCCAATAAACCAATAGCAGTTTTTTCTGGTCACCAATGTGCGAATGTACCTGTAGCAGTTGGAACTTGTAACCATTTAGTAGAACAACTTCCACCAATTAGTTCGTGGGGTAAACAATTTTACGTTGGTCAGTTTAAAGGTCGTTCAAAATCTACTTACCGAATTATTGCCAACGAAAATAATACTGTAGTTTTTGAAGACAACAAACAAGTAGCAGTTTTAGAGGCTGGTCAATTCTATGAGAATAATAATTTACGAAGCATAGTTCAAGTAAATGCTACCAAACCAATATTAGTAACGCAATATTCTCAAGGAATGAGAAATGGTGATTCATTAGGTGATCCGATGATGTTGTTAGTTTCTCCTACTCAACAATTTCTAAAAAAATATCGCTTTGCTACTCCAGTTTCTGGTGCTTGGAAACATTTTATTAATGTTATTGTCCCATCAGATAATGTTGCATCAGTCCGTTTAGATAGTGCACGTGTAGATGCAATTCAATTCAATAAAATTGGTATGAGTAATTATTCCTTTGCCTCTATCCAAATTCCGTTTGGAACACACAACATATCAGCGGATGTACCTATTGGTCTTTATAGTTACGGATTTGGGTATAATGAAGACAATTACGATGCGTATGGGAATATTGGTGGACAATCGTTTTTAGAAATTGATTCTCTCAAGGATGAAGATCCTCCTATGTTGAATGAAAATATTAAGAAAACGGGAATAGAAGTAATTTTAAAAGATGATAGAGCAACCGATCTTGGATTAGAAAAAGTAAATATTGTATTTGCATCGAACCTTCAAACAAAATTACCAAAAATAATTTCGGGTATGTCTCAGGCCTCTTTTACTATAGAAGCTATTAATAACAATGAAATTGGTAGAATGATTGTTCAAGCAATTGATGTTAAAGGAAATCAATCATTATTCACAATTTGTTATACAACTGATGATATCAAAGGTGGCTTAACATACACTACTTGTGAAGGTGACAAGGAAGAATGTCTTCCTCGTTCATCATTCTACTATGGTGTAATGGCGTCTTTGAATTATTCATTCCAATCTACTGATTTTTCTTCTTCTGCATTATTACCCAGAACTGGTCCATCATTTGGTGACGCAAGTGGTTTTGGTGGGTTCGGTTCAATATATTTTGGAAAAAGATTTTCTCAACAATTTTCAGTCAATGGCTCAGTTTCGTTCCAAAAAATTGGTGGTACTTTTGAATCACCCGATTCTTCGTTAGTAAATGTTTTTGACCAAGTTACGGGAACTGTTGTTCCATTACAAGAATCAACACTTCTTTCAAATAGTTCTTTGTATGCAACAGTAGGTGCTTCTGTAGAGTGGTTTGTACTATCACCATTCTATCTTAAAGGTGGGATTGGGTATTCGATGCCAATTAGTTCTTCTGTGCTATTAGAACAACGTATCGACGCACCAGTATCGTTTTTATATCCAAATGAATCAAAAACAACTACTCTTTCTTCAAACTCAATTGGTGATTTTTCTCCTTTTTTGAATGCTAATGTAGGCATCGGAACTCTTATTCCCTTTTCCTACCAATTGCAAGGAGTTTTTGAAATGAATTACCATCGGTCGTTAAATTCATTGTTCCCAACTTCAACTTGGGACGTACAACAACTACAATTTAATTTTGGAATCAGAGCCAGATTGTAGTGCTGTAAAATTTCTTTTCAATCCTGCAAGTTTTGTCCTTTTTATAGGACTACGATTAAAACGAATTCTAAATTCATCATCAGTTAAATTAGCAACTTCTTGAAAAGTCAATGTCGTTTGATTTTCTCTTGGAGAAAAAATAGTTTCAGTAGTTTCCTTTTGAAATCTATTCCAAGGGCAAACATCTTGGCACCTATCACAACCAAATGCCCAAGTATCTAAATTTTTTGCAATTTCTTTAGGTATTGGAATATCTGGTTTTGTTTCTATAGTCCAATAGGAGATACACTTCGTACCGTCCACAATGTAAGGATCGACTATAGCATTTGTTGGGCAAGCTTCAATGCACGCAGTGCAAGACCCACACATATCTTTAACTGGTGAATCGTACTCAAATTCTAAACTCGATAGAATTATACCTATAAAAAACCAAGAACCATGATTACGTGAAATTACATTTGAATGCTTCCCTTGCCATCCAAGCCCTGCACGAACAGCCCATGCTTTTTCTAAAATTGGTCCAGTATCAACATACGATTTTGAAATAGAATCTTTAGATAATTCTTTCAAAAAATTCTCAGTTAAAACTAATCTATCTTTTACAGAAAAATGGTAGTCTTCTCCCCAAGCATATCGTGAAATTTTTCCCTCATTTTCAGAAAGAATGGAAGGGTGTTGTATTGGTGTGTAATAATTTGTGGCAGTTACTATTACCGATTTAGCTTCTGGAAGAATCTCTTTAATGTTTTGCCGTTGTGAGAACTTTTCAAGATAACTCATTGTGCCATGAAATGAGTTATCTATCCATTGCTGATAATTGTTGTATTCTTTTTCTAACAATGCTACTTTAGCAATTCCAACATCGATAAATCCATTTTGTTTACAAAAGTTTTTTAAAGATGTTGTTCTTCCCTTTATTGAAGTAATATTTTCTACATATTCTTTGCCCACGAAGGTTCCTCAGCAATTGGAATTTCTAAAAAAACTGACCCATCACGTTCAAATACTTTATACACTTTTACTGAAGCACCGCCACCAAGTGCTTTGCCAGTTTCTAAAGAATATATCCACCCGTGAAGTGGGCAAGTAATAGTACAATCTTCAACATAACCTTTATGTAAGACCGATGAATGTTGATGAGGACAAATGTTTGAAATTGCATACAACACGCCGTTCTCACGAAAAACAGCAATTTCAATATTATCCTCAAATTGAAAACATCTACCACTGGTACTTTGAATATAGTCACTGCTGCAAATTTGAACAAAACCATCAAACTCTTGTTCAAACATTGTAATTTTTATTGGCTCGTTCACAGAATGTTTTGAAATTTCTGAAAATTTTTATTCCCCATATAACGAACTACAACTTCGAAAATTCTATATTATTTTCAAGAAATTGAAAAAAGATTTGGGAATATGGTACTTTCTTGTGCAAATTTGCAGTCCACAAATTATTATTGATTGAAAAAAACTTTCTATGTGGAAAGAAAATATACGTAATTCAAAATTCTTTCTTCAAGTAGTATGCTGAGGGTTTAAAGGAGAAAATGCAACGAAACGAAAACTTCGAGATGTTCTCAGATGAAGAATTACCAAAAATTCAATCAAAATCTGAAGAAAGACTCGACGAGACAATAGTTTTTCAAAACCAAGAAAAAGCTCAAGAAATCTGGGAAAATGTTAAAAAGCAAATTGAAGATGCGTCGGTTCCTGCACCGGTTATCAAAACAATGTTTGCTCCTATCATTGCTCTCGGCTGGGATGGCATAACCTTGTATTTGCAAGCACCTACAAAATTGCATATTCAATGGGTTCAGGAAAACTATTTATCGGAAACACAAAATGCTTTCTCGTATGTATTAGGTGAAGAATCGAATGTTATATATAAATATCTCAAAGCAGAAGGCGAACTTAGCTTAGAAGACAGAGCCGTTCGAATTCAAACTAAAGGTAAAAATAATATAGATTCCCAAAATAGTCAAGTTGCAAAAGAATCGATAACTGGTTTTTCTTCTTATAAGTTAAAAGAAGAAATACCCTTAAACTTGAAACCAAATCATACCTTTGAAAGTTTTGTCAGTGGTGAAAGCAATCAATTAGCTCATTCTGCTGCTCTTTCAGTTGCCGAAAATCTTGGTAAATCTCGTTTTAATCCTTTAGTTATTTATGGTCAGTCAGGTTTAGGTAAAACCCACTTAATTCAGGCAGTAGGAAACTTTGCATTAAATAAATACCCCAAAGTAAGAGTATTATACGCTAGTTGCGATCGTTTTACTACAGATTATGTCAATTCTATTGTAAATAAAACAACCCCTCAGTTTAATAAATTTTATCGCTCTATCGATTTACTAATTATTGATGATATTCAGTTTATATCTGACCGTCCAGGAACGCAAGAAATCTTTTTCCATATTTTCAATGAACTACATCAAAATGGAAAACAAGTAATTCTAACTTACGATAAACCACCGAAAGATCTTTCAAATATTGAAGATAGACTAATTTCAAGGTTTGAATGGGGATTAGTAACTGATATCCAACCCCCTCAATTAGAAATGAGAATGGCAATTTTGGAAAAAAAATGTGAATCTCAAAACATTAAGCTTCCTAAAGATATAATTGAATACATTGCCCGTAATGTTACTTCTTCAGTTAGAGAATTAGAAGGTGTTTTAATTGGTATTGTTGCAAATTATACCTTAGGGCAAAAAAAGGTTTCATTAGAATTAGTCAAAGATGTGATTGAATCCATTGCAACTAAAATAGTGCATCATTCTATTGATACTAATGAAATTAAAAAAGCAGTTTCTGACTTCTACAACATTTCTATTGAAATATTGGAAGGTAAATCAAGAAAACAAGAAATTGCATTAGCTCGACAAATTGCTATGTATTTGTCAAAAGCACACACTCAAAAATCTTTAAAAAATATTGGTGCTGCATTTGGTGGTCGAGATCATACTACAGTACTTCATGCTGTTCAGATGATTGAAAACTACAAACAGAATAATCCCCAAGTCAAAAATGCTTTGACAAAATTAAATCAAACGTTACGAAAGTAATATCAAATATATCATAACTTTAGCTTCTGTTCGTTCATAGGTGTATTGACAGAATAATTTAATTATACGTAAATTCTATTGCATTTTTTTTACAGGGTTTTGTACATTGAATTATGAAATTCATCAAAAAAGGTGGTTTCAATTTGAAACCTAATGCTTGCCAAACAAAGAATTATTTTGATTGGTAGGCTTTTGCATTTGGTATTATCAAATTATATTCATATTTTTGATAGTATGTTGCAAGAAAGTGTCGTTGTGCACTATTTACAATTTAGAATTGTAGTATTTCAACAATGGAAAATCCAATCCTTCTGAAGCCTTTCTTAAGAAAGTTCAGAAATTTTGGAACCTTTTTTGAAAAAAAACAGTATACAAAGTATTAGCAGAAATTTTTATGATGATAACATTTTACATACGATGAAAAGAAACAAACAAAAAATATATTTATTAACACAAAAGGAATTCAATATGTACAACGTTCTAAAAAGTACGTTACTTTTGACCTTGGTGATTGCTCTCTATCTCGGAGGAGCTGCACCGTCCTTATCGCAAATTACTGTAACAGTGGGTGGAGCGACAACATTTTTCCAAAATGCTCAATCGTTTAATCCATTTACAGCACAAGGTATGGGTTTTACCCAACTTCTTGGTGCTGGTAGAACCCAATTGTTTTATACTGCTGCTGAATTAACTGCAGCTGGATTAACACCTGGTTTAATTCTTTCTGCTGCATTTAGAACCAATTCTACTGCTGGAAGTCCAGATTGGACTGATGGTTCACAAGGTGGAGCCACTACTCCTCTTGCTTACTATCTTCGTTTCAGAACTACAACAGTCCCTTCGACTTCTTGGGTTGATTATGATAATGCCACTACAGCAGCTTCAATGGGTGCTTACAATGCATTAACCAATTTTGTTGGTGCATACAAAACTAATGGAGGACACTTCATTAATTCTGCTGGTACACAAAATAATGTTGTTGGAGGACCAGGGAACGGTTGGCAGAAATATGATTTTGGGCAACATGCTACAGCACCTGTTACTAGTCCTCTTATTGATAATACTGCTGCAATTTCCTCTACTGGTGCTGAAAATGGTGTACAGTGGAATGGAACAGAAAACATTATTGTCGATATTTATGTCCGTGGTGGTTTTAGTGGATGGGGTGGATTTTTTACTTTAGATGTACAAACATCGTTAAGTAACATCGCCTTTATAGGTGCAAGATCGAACAGTAATACTTGGCAGAGCAATGGTGCTTCACCTGATCCAACTACTGCTGTAGCTAATGCTAATGTATCTACAACACAACGTGCAGTTATGCAATTAACTTATCGCCCGTTAGGTTTAGAGGATATCTTCCCTGATGATGTATCTGGAAAAAACACTTTATCAAACGAAGGATTAGCAGCCCTAAACGAGGCTCCAATCTATGACGATCCATTAGTTTGGTCACTTGCTAACCAAGAACCTGCTCCATATTTTACATTTAGAGTGCAACAAAGTACTCAATACTTCTTTAAATATCGTATCGAAGCAGTAAATGTAACAGGAGAAGTTGTTGGGCCTGATCCAAACGGTGGACCTGGGTTACCTGCTATGGCTCCTGGTTTTGTAGTTTATTCTACTGCAACTGTTCCAACAGATACAAACCAAATGTGGGCAACTACTTCTCCACCATTTGGTCCTGGAACTCAAACCCAATTGGTACAAATGACAAATATAATTCCAAATGCAGCTCAATTTAACCGCTCAACTACATTCCCTACGATTGATGCAGGTCCTGTTACTGCTACAGTAGGTAATTTTGGTAGTGGTCAAGGCTTTGAAAAAGGTGATCTTTTTATTGCTGATGGATCATTAGTAACAAGATCTGGAGCAAATGCGGGTGCTGGTTTCGGTGGTAATATACCAAAAGGAACTTACCGTGTTGTAGCAATGTTGAGAATCCCTTCTCAAGCAGCTGTATCGTATGCATCTAAACTTTTCTTTATTCGTTTCTCTAAAGATTTAGCTGTTTTACGTATTAGCCAACCTAAACAACCAATTTTGCCGGATAATGTAACGTACCCACGTGGTGTTGGGCTTCCAGTTCAAGCAACTTTTGCAAACGTTGCAAAAGAAAACGCTGGTATGTTCCGTGCTAGAATGCAAATTTGGTGGGATCGCGATACCGTTGGAGCTCCTTCTGCAAATATTGCAAATGACTCATTAATTTGGGCAGATACAGCTACTTGGAGAAAACAACTTAATGGTTCAGGTATTCAAATTACACAAGGACTTTCTTCTGGAGATTCAATTGATTTTGATTTCAACTCAATCCCCGGTAATAGAATGACGAATGTTGGTGATTACTATGTTCGTGTTTTTGTTGAATTACAAGATTCATGTCAATTTGGAAATGGTATTCCAGTATGTAATCCAATAAATTTTGGTAACTTCATTGATCAACAACAATTCAACGATTCATTACCACGCCAACCTTTGCCTGACCATATTTTCAGAATTGAACCGAACAACGAAGTTCAAGCTGTAATTGTTCAACGCCCTTCTGGGTCCGTTGTAGTTCGACGTCCAACTCAAGTTCGTACATTGTTCAGAAATAATGGTAAATCTTCTGCAGAATTTAGTCCAGTTCGTGTTCATGCAATTAATACTGCAACTAACGCAATAGAATTTAATAATACAACTACAGTAGATATTCCACCAACTCCTCCATATAATGAGAGAGTAGCTGTATTCCCTGGACTTTGGCAACCACAATCAGTTGGTACATATACTATTAAAGTATTTAGTGAAGCCGCAACTGATGAAAATAGATTAAATGATACAGTTTTTACAACTGTAACAGTTCTTCCTGCTTTAAGCGGAACATATACAATTGGTTTAACAAATGTTGGTCATCCAACACTAGGACCACGTAACTATTCTAGTTTAACTGCGACTTTAAATGACTTGTATTTCCGTGGTATTGAAGGTGATGTTCGTTTTGAATTCACTGACGATAATAGAAGTGCACTTCCGGCTAACGATCCGTATTTAATCGGAACTATTGGTAATTTAGCTCTTTCAGGTTTAGATTTACGTTCTCGTATTATTAGCAAAAATGTTACAGATAAAATTTCATTTACTGTTTCTGCTGCACGTGCTCAGGTTCGTGGTAGTGTTGTTATTCGTATGAGAGCTTCTAATGGTATTGGGATACATTTTGGTCAATCAGCATCTCCGGCAAATTCTAATGCAGTTCAAATTGAGTTCCCTCAACCTGTAAACAAATTTGCAAATTCAAATGGTAACATTACATTTGAAGGTGGACCTAATAAATCTTTACGATTACAGTTAGAAGCTGCTACTGACATTGTAATAAATGCTGGTTTCCGTGCAGCCGTATACTTTGACCGAGGTTCATTGAATAATTCAGTTCGTAACTGTTTGATTTCTACTATTACTCCTTCTCAAAAAGATTCTATTCCTTTACCTCTACAATTCACTCCTTTTCCTCCTCAAAGAACTTTCCCTGATCAATTTAACAGGAGAGTTGAAACTGCCACAAGAACAGTATCTTTTTCAACGGGTATTCTAAATAGAAACGTACTTCCTTTTGCTGATTCAAGTGGATCGAATCCAGATAATCTTGATACAATCATTAACAACAATAATCAAATTGTTGGAAATGTTATTCAAGGTGGTTTCGGTTACGGAATTGTGTCATTAGGTATTGACTATGAACAACAAGGTGGTAATTGGACAAGAATGTACAACAGAAACACTTTAATCCAAAATAATTGGGTTAGTGGATGTTTCACTGGTGGTATTTATATTGGAAATGAAGAAAACTGTCAAATTCTAAGTAATAGAGTTGATAGTATTCGTCGTCCAACTGTAGTATCTACTACAATGTACACAACCACTGTAGGTGGACCAAACTGGAATAACCTTACTCCTGTAATTGATAGAGGAACATTTGGAATTCAAGCTGGTGGAGATACACTTTACTCTTTCATCAATTTAAGAATTGTTGGTAACGAAGTAAGTAATATTGTTTCTTCTCGTATGGCTACTGGTATTTTGGTTGAACAATCTCGTAATGTTTACGGTGGTTCAACTGTATTCCCTGCATCTCCTGCAAAAGCATATATTGCAAATAATATGGTTTGGGGAATTGCTGCAGGTCCGTCTGCCGATCCTCAATCCGCTAATACAGTTAACAATGCTCCTCGTGTCGGAATTATGCTTACTACACGTAGAAACTTCCGTAGTTTAGGTGGTAATTTAAATACTGATTTAGTAGGTGTTGGTGGTTTAAATGTTACTAATTATTTCAATCCACAAGCAGGTAATCAAGGTTTGACCTTCTTTACTGAAATGGATACGATTGTAAATAACACAGTAGTTATTGGAAACGATCAAGTTGAAAATGGTGGTTCAGTTATTACTAATGGTGGAGTTACTACAGCACTTGCAGTACAGAATGCTTTATCTCCAGTAATTTGGAATAACGCATTGTCTGTAGTAGATAATAACATCAATGTTGCAACTTCAATTGTACATTCTGCAATGTTCCTACAAGGAATTACATCTCGTGATTCTGTACGTGGTGCAAGAACAGATTTAAATGCATACTTTACTCCTTTTAATGCAGCTACAGTTCGATTTATTCGTACTGATTTAAGTAGTGGTTTATTCGATGGCAACCCCGTTGCTGCTACAAATACCGAATTCCAAGTTCTTCGTCAATGGAGATCATGGGTTGGTCGTGATTTAAGTAGTGTCAATGGTGATTTTGTTTCAAATCACGAAATAGTATTAGGAAATGCAATTACTCCACGTAAATACAGAGTAAAAACAAATCCAATTCCAACAAATTCAACTTTAAATAATCGTGGTAGAACATTAGTTACATTAGGAACTGACATTGATGGAGCTCCTCGTGGATCTGGTGGACAATTCTTCGATATTGGAGCAAATGAATTTAACGGTGCTTCTCTTCCTACTGATATTGAAGTAGTAGATATTACTAGTCCACTAGCATACAAGGCAGAAATTGGTAATTTCTCTGATGCTGAGCATGTAATGACTACATTCCCAGTTACATTCAGTGTTGCAGTTCGTAATGCTGGAAATCAGAACTTGAGTAATGTTCCTGTTAATCTCAAAGTAAGAATTGAAACTGACATATCTAACAATACTGTTACATCTGCTTCAGTTGTAACACCAATTGGTACTATGTTCCCAGCTCGTACTTTTAGTTCAAGTACAGAAATTGACCAAACTGTAAACGTTCCTAGCATCCCTGCTGGTGAAACTCGTTTGGTTGTATTCTCTACACCGAATTGGGTACCAAAAACTTATGGAGATAAAGATCTTACTATGCGTCCTTATATTTCACCAAATAAATATACAAATGGTGGAGTAGCAACAGCTAGAATTTCTAATATGTTCCATAATGTAACTCCTCGTTATCAAATCGTAGTTTCAACTCCTTCTGATGATAATGCTGCTAATAATCTAGCTCAAAAAGAAGTACGATTCTATCGTATTCAAGCTGGTTTACAATCAATTGCATCTATCACAGGTATGGGTACTTCAGCTCCGATAGGAAATCCTGCACGTTTAAATGCAGATTCCTTGATTACAAATCTTGATACTCTAGGTTTGGGATGGAGAATTGATACTTCTGGTCAAAACTTACGTCGTGACTATGATGTATTTGATAGAAGTTCTTGGGAACCTCGTGCTGTAAACTATCGTCCATACAGAACAATGTTCTGGGCACACGGTGGAAACGCAGCATTGAATTCAAATGTTCCTGATGGAATAATTGCAGGTTCACCTAGCCCATTAGGTAGATTCGAACGTGATGATTTACGTACTTTCTTTAACACAGGTACTCAAATCGACAAAAAACAATTTATCGTAGCCAGCCAAGAGATAGTTCCGGGTAACTCTCGTCGTGGTGCAGCTTTTGATAAAGAGTTTGTTGAAGATTTCTTACGTGCTGATACAGTGCGTCTTTACTACCCAGCAGTTGCTGGAGTGTTTGGACCATCATCGAATCCTAATCCTAATCCTGAGAATGTTAATGGATACAACCAACGTACATTTATTGGTCGTAGTTTGAACTTCGGTTTATTTGATACAATTGCTCCAACTGGAGTTGTTGGTGATCCTATTACAAGTGTTCATCCAGCTATTATGAGACCTTTTACTGGTCCTAATTCTACTGGTCTTGCAACAGTTGCTAATAGATATACTCAGAATACATTTATTCTGCCTCCTCCAACTCTTTCAACATTACGTGATTCTATTATGGGTGTTGCTTTAGCGACTCCAACTTATAATGCAATTACAATTGGTGTTGATTGGAGACACATACGTAAATCTGGAGTAGGTCCTGGTTTCCAACGTGAATCAGGTGTCGTTCGTTTGCTTCGTGGTGCAATTGACTTCTTTGATCGTAACGGCGGATGGGTAGTACCTGTTGAATTAGTAGACTTTGAAGCTACTGGTTTAAATAGAAGCGTAGATGTTCGTTGGGCTACAGCTCAAGAAGTAAATAGTGGATATTTCGAAGTTGAACGCGCTAGACTTGAAAATGGTCTTCGTACAAACTTCGAGAAAATTGCAAATGTATCTGCAGTTGGTAACAGCCAAACTCGTAAAGATTATGGTGTTATCGATAACAATGTAACTACTGGTGAAACATATATTTATCGTTTACGTATCGTCGACAAAGATGGTAGTTTCGATTATAGTGGTGAACAAGTGGTAAGCTTTGGTGCAGATGGTACAAATTGGATTGGTGAAGTATCTCCAAATCCAGTTCAAGCTTTTGCAAATATGGATGTTCACATTTCTTCCGACGGAGCTGCTGAAGTTGCTCTCTTTGATATGAGCGGTCGTAAGGTTGCTACATTATTGAGTGTTAATAAAGCAGGCGTTCATTCAATCAAAATTGATGCTGTTAGACTTCCTTCTGGAATGTATACAGTTTCATTGACTACATCTAAAGAAACTATTACTAGACAAATTCAAGTTGTTAAGTAAGTAATTTAGATTCTAAATTCAAAATGGGCAGAAGTTAATTCTTCTGTCCATTTTGTTTTATTAACACTAATATGATTTCTTATTCGTAAATTAGATTAAGTCCAAATATAATTAAAAAAACGATGAAAATTCAAGAAGTTCCTATAGGTTCAAAAGTCCAGATTAAAAGCTACTCTCAAAGTAATGAATTTGCGATTCGATTAATGGAATTAGGTTTAATTGTGGGCACAATTGTTCAAATTGTTCGTAAGGCACCATTTAATGGTCCAATTGAACTACAATATTCATCTACCAGATTAGCAATTCGCCCTACTGTTGATTTTTCTATTTTTGTTGAACTACTTTCCTAATAAGTTTTGCACACTACTCTTTCTCAAGTAGACTACGTTGCATGCATAGGCATCCCAAATTCAGGCAAAACTACTTTATTTAACCATTTAACTGGACTGCGTCAAAAGGTTGGAAATTTCCACGGGGTTACCGTAGAACCAAATGTGGGAATTCTTAAAGCTAATGAAACTTCTCTTTCTTTAATAGATTTACCAGGTACCTATTCTTTAGATCATTATTCAAATGAAGAAGAAATAGCTACTTCTGTGTTGTTAAAAGGATTATATGGAAATTCTAAACCTTCAAAAATATTATTTGTTTGTGATGCATTGAATTTAGATAAAGGTCTTTTTTTATATTCGCAATTAATTACATTAAATATTCCAATTGTTTTTGTAGTTACAATGATTGATGAAGTAAAAAAACAACAAGGAAACTTTGATGATATTGAATTATCTCACACCTTAGGTTGTCCTGTATTTTGTATT
>JBDNFX010000015.1:0-23140 GCA_041689575.1 Kapaibacterium sp. (SeqCode) | reverse complement strand
GGTGCTATTTTTTGTAGTTCTTATTCTGTTTTCTCTTGTGAAAACAAAAATAGTACATTATTCTTCGTTAACATATTTCCCAATCACCTTTTTTGCAGCATTAACAATATCAAAATTGATAGATGCAAAAATTCAATGGAAAAGCTACCAAACTTGGTTGCTTTTTTCCATTGGTATAATTTTAGGAATTGCATTTTTAGCCTTACCTCTTATTGGGATGAACAGCGATTGGGTACAACAATATGTTAGAGACCGTTTCGCAAAAGAAAACCTTTCTGCAATTGTTCATTGGACTGGATTCGAATTTTCTGTGGGAGTAATTTTTTTACTCACAATTGTTAGTACTTATATAGCAATGAAGAAAAAGAAAATTTTCCCCGCAATTACATTTTTACTTGTTGGTTCAACTATTTCTGTTTCTCTGTTTTTACCGTTAGTAGCACCGAAAATTGAAGCTTATTCTCAAAAATCAGCAATCGATTTTTATCAATCTTTGAAAGATTCAAATTGTTATGTCGAAGTGTATGGCTTTAAAAGTTATGCAGATCTATTTTATACACAGAAGAAAAAATGGCAGACAAGCTCTCCAAATTACGAAAAATCTGGATTAACATTTGAACAATGGTTGCTCTATGGGAATATTGACCGACCAGTTTATTTTGTGTCCAAAATTACAAATACCGATTTATTTGCTGTTCCAGGAATGAAATTACAGTACTCTAAAAATGGATTTCTGTTTTTCAGAAGAGATATACCAATACAAATACTTAGAAACCCTTAGAAATTCCTATTATAAATTTTTGTATTTTTGTAATGAAATCCAATTCAAGTACTACCCATTCTATGATAACAAAATACGGTTACTCTAATTTCTTTCCAATGCTTATAGTTGGACTAATCATAGAAGGCTTAGGATTCTATTTTTTATCGACAAATCTATCGTACCTTTCCTATATATTGTTACCCTTAGGATTCATTGTAAGTTTTTTCACCGTCTGGTTTTTTAGAGATCCAATACGGATTATTCCTACCGAAGCACTTGGAAATAACAGATGTGTACTTTCTCCTGCAGATGGGAAAATATTAGAAATATTAGAAGAATATGAACCAGATTTACTAAAAGAAAATGTAAAACGCCTTTCAATTTTTCTATCGCCTATTGATGTACACGTAAACCGTACTCCGGTAAACGGTACTGTGGTATATTCCAAATATTTTTCCGGTAAATATCTTGTTGCTTGGCATCCAAAAAGTTCACAATTGAACGAACGTACATTAGTCGGTGTCGATACAGGATTTGGGATTGTAGCTTTTAAACAAATCACTGGAGCTTTAGCCCGTAGAATAGTTTGTATTCTCAAAGAAGGTGATATTGTAAAAGCTGGTGACAAAATTGGAATGATGAAATTTGGTTCTAGAATGGATGTATTATTACCTATTGATACAGAATTTTTATGTTCTGTTGGCGATGTTGTAGTTGGTGGAACAACAATATTAGCAACCTTACCCTTGAAAAAATGAACTTTGCCCCTATAAATGAACAATTAGAACTTATTCAACAAAATTGCGTTGATGTACTTCCCTTAGAAGAATTAGAACAGAAATTAGTCCGCTCATTCAAAACAAACAAACCGCTTATAATCAAACTTGGATGCGACCCTTCTAGACCAGATTTGCATATTGGTCACGCTGTGGTGCTTACTAAATTACGTCAATTTCAAGATTTGGGGCATACTGCTACGTTGATAATAGGTGATTTTACTGGAATAATTGGAGACCCAACTGGAAAATCAAAAACACGTCCGGTATTAACATTAAAAGAATCGAAAGAAAATGGACGCTCTTATTTTGAACAAGCCTCGAAAATTTTAAATGCAGCAACTGTAAATATACTTTATAACTCAGATTGGCTTTCACAACTTCGATTTGAAGATGTTATAAGGCTTTCTTCAAAATATACCGTTGCAAAAATGATTGAACGCGATGATTTTAGTAAACGTTACAAATCAGGGGAGCCTATTTCCTTACACGAATTTTTATACCCGTTGGCTCAAGCAATGGATTCAGTTCATATTAATTCCGATGTTGAAATTGGTGGGACTGACCAAAAATTTAATCTTTTAGTTGGGCGTGAAGTACAACGAGCTTATGGACTTGAACCTCAATGTATTCTTACATTACCAATATTAGAAGGTACTGAAGGAGTTGAGAAAATGAGTAAATCCTTAGATAATTATATTGGGATATCCGAATCTCCTCGAGAAATGTTCGGCAAAACAATGTCCATTCCCGATAAAATGATTGGAAAATACTATTCTTTAGCCTTGTTCACTCCAAAAAATGAAGTAGAAGAAATAGAAGCTAAATTAAAGAATGGTGAATTACATCCGAGAAATAGCAAGGTGCTTTTAGCAAAACGATTAGTTGAACGGTACCATTCTATTGAAGCGGCTGAAGAAGCATTTGCTGAATTTGAACGAATATTTGTTAAAAAAGATATTCCTGACCAAATAGAAGAGCGAATTTTCAGCAAAGGGGAACTTTCAAATGAACCAACAATTGTAGAATTGTTAGTGGTATCAAATTTAGCAGAATCAAAAAGTGAAGCTCGTCGCTTAATACAACAAGGTGGAGTATCTGTTGACGGTGAAAAAGTAATAGATCCCACAATCCAAATTTCAATTATAACTTCCCGATTTATAAAGGTTGGGAAAAGAAAATTTTTACGAGTAATCAATGAGTCTTAACATAGAAGACAATTATTTAGGAGCCTTTTTAGGAGCCGCTATTGGAGATGCTTTGGGATCGCCTATTGAAGATATGTCTATGATTCAAATAGAGCGTAGGTTTGGCAAAGGTGGTATTTCTTCTTTTATGAGAAATCAAGAAATGTTAGGAGCAATTACCGATGACACCCAAATGATGCTCTTTACTGCAGAAGGTTTGTTACAATCGTTGTCGCAAACGAAAGGCAAAGAACGTACCAATACTAGTTATATCGATGCCACATATTTAGGTGCTATGCGATGGTTACGGTCGCAGAACTTACTTTCTGAACAATCAGATTATAAATTTGCAAATCAAATTTTTGGAGCAAGTTGGTTAACAAGAGTGAAAGATATCTTTGTTGTTCGAAGCCCAAATGACACCATAATAAATTCACTTCGTTTTGGAATTATCGGCACTTCTACAAAACCAACCAATAATAGCAAATCACCATTAGGTATGGTTCGGATGATGCCTGTTGGTTTGTTTTTTGACGATTACAAAACTGCGTTCACTGTTGCTATGGAAGGTGCTGCTTCTACTTGTGGACATTATTCTGGTTTTTTATCAGCAGGGTTTTATGCTGCATTTTTAACAATTTTACGTTCTGGTGCAAGTTTTGAAGAAGCAATGCGAATTACTGTGGAACACCTTCAAACATTTAGAAATCACCACGAAATCCTTCATTCAATTGTTAATTGCACTAATGTAATAAATAGTAATGTTGAACCATCGTTGAAAGTTATAGAAAGTCTTGGTTCTGGGTGGGTAGCGGAAGAATTACTTTCCTTGTGTCTTTATTGTGCTTATGTTCACAAAGATTCATTCGAAAAAGCAGTCCTTTTATCGGTTAATCATGGCGGCGACAGCGATACGAGTGGTTTTTTAACAGGCAGTATTGTTGGTTTACTTTTAGGCGAAGCTAAAATTCCACAACAATGGAAAGAAGATTTAGAGTTTCGTAATGTTATTTCTCAAATTGCACGAGATTTTCTTCTTCGTTATGAAGGAACCGAAGAGTGGGTAAAGAAATACCCAGGCGGTTCAATGAGTTTGATTATCTAATCTTTTTCTTTTTTAAAATCTATTGATTTAATACGAAATCAATAACTCACCATTCCCAAACTGTCTAACAGGAGCTGGAACATTATTTCCATTTTTAGGTATATAAATCTTGTAATTATACTTCACTAGAATTCGATTCCTATTTTCAACCTTTATAAATTTCAATGTTATTTTTGCATCTCCATTGACAAATGCAGTAAAATCATTATTTTGTTTATATTGATAAATAAAATAATTAGAACTAGTGGCATTGAATTTATCAATTACGTATTCTTCATCATCAGCAATATCAATAGTATCTGGGTAAGAAATTTTTATCTCTTTTAACTGAAAAGGTTGTTCAACACGAGGCTGTATCGTTGCATTTGGCTTTACTGTTGCCGAGAAGCCAAATAGCAATCTAGTTTTTCTATTGTTTGTATCAATCATAATTCTAACAGAAACATCATTTGGCCAAATTGGACGTATATTATCTTCCCTTGGTGCAAGTGAAGTTTCATGTTCTAAATTCATAACTACAACTTTAGGCTCAAACAACGGCGCTGCCACAAAAGGTGAATCTATATTCGTTTTATCAAAAGGATCTTTCACATCTACTGGCGAAATACAAGATTGTGTTGATACTAACAATCCGCAAATGATTAGTAGAAATGTTGAAATTTTAAATAAATATTTGTTATTTTTCATATTATTTAATTATCATTTGAACGCCATAGGTAATACCAAATTTTCTGGTAGAAAATGCGTTTTGTTGTAAAGAATACTGTAAAAAAGTTCCTTCTGTCGCTAAGGACATCGAAAACGTTGGAGTAATAGGAAGTTCTATACCACCAATAACCTTACCTAATAAACCAATTGGAGCTCCACCTACCACAGTTCGTAAGTAAGGTCGTATTCCCCAAAATGATTCAATTGGATTCGTTCTTCCTTGTACCGATAACCCACCCCAAAGTAAAGCTGGATTCTTTTCATAAGAAACTGTAGTATTAGGAGCAATAGTTTCAGAGAATTGTAATCCAAAATTTTCTCGCCCACCTTCAACTCCTACAGAAAAATTATCTGTTATATTTATCAATGATGATATAGCAATATTGTTGAGAAAATCTGTTTCTGAAGCTTGAATTAATTGAGGATTCGGGAATGATTGTGAAGTTAATCCACGTATTCCAATCGATAACGAAAACTTTGGTTTTTTATCTTTCGAAGTAATTTCGAAAGGCGTTTCCGCTATTGGCTTTTCAATTTTCGTAATACTATTTTCTCTATTTTTTAATAGTTTCAATGCATCAATTTCTTTTTGAAGTTCTGCACGAATAGTTTCAATTGAATTTACTTTTTCATTCAAGGATTGTATTTGAGTAGACAATTGCTCTGATCGTTGTTTTTCTGAAACAATTGATGTATTTGCTCTGTCTAATTGAAATTGTATATCGTTCAAATCCTTCGTTTTTTGATCAATTATTGTTTTTAAAGTTTGGTTTTCGAAATTGTTATTTTCAATTTTTTGGTTTCTCGCAGTTGATTTTCCAGATGTAGGACTTTGAATATATCTATAAATAATTCGTTCTGAAGGTTGAAACTCCAAAGAATTTGATTTTTCGACAATGTTTGAAAGCATTTGTGAAAATGACGCAAAATTACCATTTTCGAAATTAGTATTTGAATTTGAATTATTTGTAATAGTATTTGGAGAATCAGGTACAAATTCACCTTCGTATTTCGTTGTTTGGTTGTAATAATAGCCGCTCGTAATTGCCATTACCAATGCAGAAAGTAAGGCAGTTATCGTAATCCACATTTGCGACATTGCCCCTGTAACAATTGGAGTAGTTCCAATTCCTATTGTTGGGCTGGTCATTAATCCTGCAGGGATGCCCATACCTAATGTTGTTAGAACTCGTTCTGTTAACAAAGGTGATGGTACAAATGCTCGGTGATCGTTTCGAATCTCTTCTCGGATTGATAACATTTCTCGAAAAGTTTCTCGCAATGATTCGTTAGAAGCAATAGCGGTAAACATTCCTACTTCAGCTTCTTTCGATAACTCACCATCGAGGTATAGTTGTATTTTATCTTCAAATGAAAGGTCTAAATCATTATTCATAGGTATACTTTCTTTTACAAAAGCTCCTTTATGTAAGGGTGTAACAGTTCTCGAATTTGGTTTTTAGCTCTTACAACTCGAATTTTTACATTCGAAAGGCTTAAACCTGTAATTTCAGCAATCTCTTGATAGGAAAACCCATCGTATTCTCGAAGTACAAATGCCTCTTTATATTCGTCACTTAGTTTATTGAGGGCATCATCTATTAAGTCTAA
The DNA here is from genome assembly GCA_041689575.1 of Kapaibacterium sp. (SeqCode). GTDB lineage: Bacteria > Bacteroidota > Ignavibacteria > Kapaibacteriales > JAEUSM01 > JAEUSM01. The sequence goes on along the minus strand of JBDNFX010000015.1, from coordinate 16,990 downwards.
TAATTGTTTCTTTTCATAACTACGGTCTTCTGAAACTAACATATAATCCAATGGTTCTGTCGTTAGTTTTTTATCTCTTTTGGCATTCAAACATAAATTTCTTGCTATTCGAAGTAAGTATGCAGGAACATTAGTTATTTCTTTATTATCTCGGACAGACTGTACAAATCGGATAAGTGTTTCTTGGAATATATCAGCAGCTTCGTCGTAATCTCTTAATATTTTTACACAATATGCATGCAAACGCGACGAATACCGAGAATAAATTTCGGCAAAAGCTGCGTCGGCAGAAGTTCCTTGTTCCCGTAATAAGACACAAAGTTCTTGATCCGTATATTGGCTTGCATCATTTCTCATAGTTACTTTATACTCAATAACACATAGAATTTGTTTTCGATACTTTTTGCATACTTTTAACTATTATTCAACAATGAGTGTGACTACCTTTTGAGTAGTTGGTGTTTTTAAAACTAGAAGATACATTCCTTTTGCCCATTTTGTTTTTGAAAGTATAACAGTTCTTACTTGAGTTCTGTTACCTTCTATTTTTATAGTCTCAAACATTGAAGAACCTAAAAACGAAAATACTTTTAGTTCGTGCATACCATTTTCAATTGTCGATACTTCAACTTCTATCTCTTGGCTACGTTGTACAATCCCAAGAGCAATTGTAGTGTTTGTTCCAAACACTAATCGGTTTCCACCAGCTTCACAAACGCCCAATAATTGGAATGTTCCCGGTAATACTCTAACATCAATTGGTGCATTGGTAGAAAGTATTCCACTTGGTCCCAAACCGGAAACAGTATCTGTTCCTAACATAGCAGTAAATTCCAAATTTGCTAATGGTAGGCTTGAAGCAGAACTCAATGTATACCTCAATGTTTCTACTCTAGAATCACCTTTTAACTGGCTAACTCGGTTTTGTTCTGGAAACAAAATCGAACTATTATATTCAATTGTAAATTCTATATCAGGCGAAACACCTAATACTTCAATATTTGATTGCGAAACAACGGTGATTGGTATAATTACTCTGTCTCCGGGATACCCAACTGATGAACCAATTTGCAATGTTAACGATGCTTGTGTTGGAATTCCTTCTACGAATAAAGTATCTTGAACGGCACATTTGTCGCCAACAATAATTGTTTCTATTTTTTCAATTGTTGTATCAATTGGTTGATAGACAATTGGTATAAATATACTGCTCTGTGGAAGCAAAGTAAATTGCACAACATTTGTATCGAGAACAAAAGGAGTTGGAACTGTAAAAGCTGGAATAGTTACTTCTGTAACTGAAATATTCTTAATTTCTATGGTTGCTTTTTTTGTAGTCCCTACAACTGCAAATATCTTTACTGGTTTAATTTCTATTGAAGGTTGAATAACATTTCCAAAAACTGTAATTGTATCAATGTTTCCACAAATCGAATCTTGTATATAAAATTCCCTTGAAAATGAACCAATTGGATCGGCAACTGTATACTGAAACAAGATATTCTTTTGTTCTCCTACATCAAACAATTCACTTGTTGAAATTGGATAAGAAATATTCTTATTCATTCGAACAAATGTTGGAACCGTTCCACTATTTTGCAAAAGCACATTGAATGGTATAGTTTCTCCGAAACAAATTGTTCCTAAATCAATCATTTCAGGTGCTTCAATTCCAATAGAATCTTTCTGAGCACGAATAAGAATCGATACTACGGTATCAGTAATAGAATTGCTTCGAATGACAACAAATGTATTTTTAAGACCAGAGCTGTTTGGTAGAAAAGCAATTTCCACTGTGGCAGTCTCATTCGGTTGAATACTTGTTGGATAAGAAACTACTGCAAAATCGTTAGAATCTGAACCTGAAAATGAAACGGAAAAAATTGAAAGATTATTTATTCCAGAATTGGAAATTACCATGGAACTACGTTGTTCAGTTTCACAAGTTATGGGAGCAAAAGTAGCAGTTGCAGTTTGAAGTTCAGCACCCTGATTTACACCTATTCCAAAAAGTGGTGCGTACAAAGGAGAACCTACTTGATTGAACTCAATAGCAACTCTACCGGAAGTTCTCCCTACAGAATATGGGCGGAATGTGAGATCTGCAAAAACAGTATCGCCCGGTTGAATAATTTTTGAAGTATAAGTTCTCAAAGGTAAAAAGTCTCGTATATTTGGGTCAACTACCGTCGCTGAATAAACTTCAACTTGTGCATCGCCAAGGTTCACAGCAATTGGAATAACTGAAGAATCTTTTTGTTGAAACAAATTAACTTCACCGAAATCAATGTAGTTTCCGATAATTTTCAAGGAAGGAGTAATCCCTATTCCTGTTACAGTATAGCGTAGTGTATCCGAAGGTGTTCGAACGAAGAGCAAACCATTTCGTAACCCTTGTTGTTTTGGGCTAAACCGTATTTCTATGGGTGAAGTACCTTGAATAGGCACAACTTGGTTTCCGACATTCCCTACAATTTCAAATTCATTTGCAATTGATGATTCTACCCACATTGTGTCAATGCTTGCAAGATAATTACCAGTATTCAAAATATATGGATCGAACAGAGAATCCTTACTTGTCCCTACTACTTGATTCGGAAACGAAATGTTTCTGGCAGTTAAACTTGGTTTTAGAATATTCCAAACATTGTCCGATGTATCTTGTTGTAACGGCAAAACATCAGCAGACCATAAACGAGAAGTTCTATCAGTACTTGTGGTAATAAAGTAATCACCGAAGTAAGAAAAGAAAGCCTTTGTAATAAATGGAGTATTAAAAGTTTCGTGTTGAACTGTAGTGAGAAGTTCGCCGGATTCTGCGTCGAAAATTCGTGCAGTTCTGTCTTCTCCATACGTGAGAATTTTAGTTTCATCAGAAGAAAGTTGGTAACCAGAAATCCTTCCAGTATGTCCTACACACTGAATCAATAAACTTCCGTTTGTTGAGTTCCAACTTCGCAATATGTTGTCATTCCCAACAGTAAAAATCTTAGTACCTGCTATATTATGTGAAGCTTGCATTCCACCGACAACAAATTGAAACGCTTTGGAGTTAACATCAAAAAAAACCGTTTTATCGTCGCTTGAACCATAGACTATTCTATTGTTTGGTAAGAAACCACACTGTTCCATACCCCAACCATCAGCTTTAAAATTTGCAATAGTATCGAAAGTTTTTGAATCCCAGACACGTAAAAAACCATCACGAGATGCAGTTGCAAATTTTAAGCGGTCATCGGAAATTGCAGACGAATAGACTATATCTGTATGGTAAGCCAATGTTGAAAGTAATATACCATTCTTGGGGTACCAAACCCGTACTGTTCTATCGTTTGAACTTGAAAGAAGAAGACTGTCGTCCTTGCTAAAGCTTAGATGATTAATAGTATTGGTATGTCCTCGAAGTGAGAATGTAGTATCTATGGTTTTAGGATCCCAAAGGAAAACCACTCTATTTGGATGAGCAGTAGCGAAAACACTTGCATTTCTATTATATACTACCGAAGTGGGAATTCCAGAATTTCCATATTTCAATCTTCCAAGTGTATCTCCTTTGTTTATATCCCACAAATAAGCAGTATTATCTTGAGAAATAGTAACAAATTGATCTTCTTTTGGAGAGCCTGCCCCAGTCATTACAGCTTCTTTGTGAAGTCGAAAAGCTTTTAAAGAATCTAATGGTGCATTTGAACGTTGCTTTATCCGTAACAAACATTGGTTCGAAGAAGGTAATGGAATATTTTTCCAATAATATGCTAAACCAGCCGCAGAATTCGCAATTAGAATCCAGTTTTTTCCTTTATCGATACTGTATTCAATACTTACAGTATCTAAAGAAGTTATGCCAGACCAGCCAAGGATGGAATCTGTCCCAACAATAAGGTTTTCTCGTCCATTTGGAAATTCTACTTTTAACGTTCGAACTTTAGGGCGCTTTCCTTTAAATCCGCCACTTGCATAAAATGGTTGAACTCCACAAGCATCTTTTTGAAATCTAAATTCTGAAAAGGTAAAACCTGAATCTTTAGGAGTATAAGAAACCGTTAAATATGCTGTATCGCCCGTTTGAATTGAAAAATTCTGAGGTGAAATTTTATATTGATTATTGACAACAATTATATTCGAAACAGTAATTGCACCATTCATAGCTACAACTTTAATCGTTGTATCGTGTTGTTGAAGTATAGGTTTGTTTTGAAAAACAATTTGTTGGGGTATAAATTTTAGTTCTTTTACAGATTTGTCTCTTGGAGCCGTATATTCTGCTGTTGTAGACATTGTTAAAGGTATATACGTTGCTTCTACTTGTCTAAAAGGACTAATACACTCCATAAACCCATCCCATTCAATTGTGCAAGGCGTAGCCCCAATAGATTCTAAAAATATTTCTTGAATAATCTCATTTATTCCTTCAACAGTAGTAATATTTTCGTAGACCCTTCCATTAGTTTGACCAGCAATATACTTCAACGAGGCAGGAGCATACATACTTAATGTCAGACAATAAATAGAAACACTATCTTCCAAAGCGTCTTTCACTATTTTTTGAACATCTCCACCACCTTGACCATCAGTAATAAAGAGAATAATTTTTTTATTCTTTCCATTTTTTGCCACAGGAATTGCTCCTGCAAAAGGTACCCAAAGACCCTGATCGTAATTGGTTCCACCTTGAGGTTTTAATAATGAAACTTTGTCGAATAATAGTTGCTTGTTGTTCGTGAAATCTTGATTTAAGTATTGGCTATTATCAAAAGAAGTAAGTGCAATTTCAGAACCAAATGGCAATAAGGTAATTATCTGTTTCGAACCAGCTTTTAAAAGCTCCATATTTGGAACTTGAACGGCTCCCCAACTCATTGAACCAGAAACATCTGCTGCAATAACAATGGACAATTTTCTTAACGTATCCGAATTTGAACATTGAAGAACTCGTACAGGACGAATAATTTGATTTTCGGTTATATTGATGTCATTGTTTGTAGGAATTCGAATAGATCCAGTTGAGTCTACTACAAAAATTTTTGCAGAGATACTTGGAAACTGCGTTGCATTTATTCCAAACAGATTAATCCCCTGCGATTGGGAATTCGCAAACGTTAGAAAAAGTAGTGAAACAATTAGTAGCCAAAACCGCATTGTACGATGTTGAAATCTTTATAAAGAAGCAAAATAGAAAAATTTTGTGAATTAACATCAAAAATATAAGCAAGAACCCAAAATTATCTCAATCATTATCAATATTAGGTTTAGTTCGGTTGGCTTTTCGTTCAGAGTGAAGTTTTTTCGATTTGGTTTCTTGTCGTAAGGTGCCTCTAGATTTAGAAGAAGCGATACGGATTTTTCGCTTTTTTGCACGTTCTTTTATAATAGCGAGAACTTTTTTTGCAGCAACTAATTTATTCAAATATTGGCTACGCTCTACTTGTGCCGTTACCACAATTCCTGAAGGTAGATGGGTTAAGCGGACAGCTGTTTCAACTTTATTGACATTCTGTCCGCCCTTACCAGAGGATCTATACGTTTGTATAGAAGAATGAAGTAGAATACTTTCAACTTCTTCTTTTGTAGATTTCATTTAGAGTTTTGAATCATCGATTGAATCGATCCAACGTTCTGCTTCTGCAACTACTGCTTTGATAGTAGATTCTTCAAAAGGAGAATCTAAACCTGCGAGTTTTACAAGCTCTAAAAACGGTAGTGAACCACCAGCTTGGCATAACTTAACATATTGTTTCCAAGCAGAATCTTTGGTTGATGGATTTTGAGATTTAATCCAAAATTGCAAAGCACAAAATTGTGCTAACACATAATCGATATAATAAAATGGCGATTGGTAAATATGAGCTTGACGTTGCCAAAATCCACCTTCTTCAAGATATTGATTATCACGGTAGGTTCTGTGAGGCAAATATTTTTCCTCTAAACCTTTCCAAATTGCATGTCTCTGATCAGGCGTCATTGTTGGGTTTTCGTAGACACGATGTTGGAATTCATCAACCGCAGAACCATATGGTAAGAAACGAAGTGCATTTGATAAATGATCATAATAATACTTTTCAGCATCTTCTTTAAAGAATGATTCAATCCAATTCCAAGCAAAGAATTCCATACTCATTGAATGAATCTCACAAGCTTCCGAAGTAGGGAAAAAGTATTCAGGAACTTTATGATTTCTAGAAGAAAAAGCTTGAAAAGCGTGACCAATTTCATGGGTTAGAACATCAACATCGTGAGCAGTTCCATTAAAATTCGAGAATATAAATGGAGCTCCGACATCGGAAAGTATAGTGCAATATCCACCTGGTGCTTTTGCTGGTTTGTTTACCAAATCCATTAATTGATATTCTTTCATAAATGTAAAGAATTCGTCAGTTTCTGGAGACATCTCTTTATACATAATAGTTGCAGAATCAACTATTTGGTCAGGAGTTCCTTTTGGAGTTGGGTTTCCTTTGGAAAAGTGTAATAATTCATCGGTATACACTAAAGAATCTAAACCAAGTCGTTTTGCTTGTTTGGCAACTATTTTTTGAACTACAGGGACAACGTGTTTAACAATGTTATTTCTAAACTCTTCAACTTCTTTGTGAGTGTATTCAGTACGTTGCATCCTTGCGTAACCAACTTCAACAAAGGATTCAAACCCTAATTTTTTAGCAATGGAAGTTCTTGTATTTACAAGTTCGTCATAAATTCTATCAAATTCTTCTTTATTGTCAGAATAATATCCCCATTTTACAACACCCGCATCAATTCTTGTTTGACGGTCTAATGATTGTTCAAAGGGAGTTAGTCCACTAAGATTGAGTTTTTGACCTCTGAACTCTAATGATGCCTTTGAAAGCAGTTTTTGATATTGAGTTGAAAGCGTGTTTTCTATTCTTAATTCTTCTAAAATAGATTCATTAAACGATTTAATTCTACAGTCAGCTAAATCGAATAATTGTTTTCCAAAATGCGAACTCAATCCATCTTTAAAAGTACTATTTACTAGAACGACGTAAAATTTGTACCGTAAGAATTGTAAGTTCGGCGAAACAGAATCATAATAATTTTGTTCGTCATCATAAAATTTATCGGAAGTATCTATTGAATGCCGAATAGAAACAACTTCAAAATTAGAATCTAAAATGCGACGATTAGAATTTATGTCGATAACTAATTGAATTGCTTGTTCTAACGAAGTTGCATTTTCAAGTTCTGAAAGTTGTTTTGAGTGATTTTGCTCAAACTGAACTAAATCTGGTCGTGAATATGTTATATCAGGAAATTTCTTCATTGTTGTTAACGATTCATAATGTTACAAAAGACTTTCAAACGTTTTTGTAGCTATTTTTATTGTTTTGAAACTTTAGAATCTTTTGAAAGGTTTTTCTTAGTTTTTTCCGTATTTTTGCTCTATGTAAGAATTGTATTTTCCACTCTATTGAAGATAGTATGACTACTAAAACACTTTTTTTCCTTCCAATTTTACTCTTTGCTTTTGGATTTATGGCAATGAGTGTCTATCGATTATTGACATACCTACAATTAGGGAAAGCCACAAATAGATTTGATCATATTTTCAGACGTATTGGAAATACGTTTGTCGTTGCAATTGGGCAAAGTAAAATTTTACGCGACAAAGTAGCGGGACCCCTACACGCTGGAATTTTTTGGGGATTCTTGATTTTACTTGCCTCTGTGGTTGAGGCAATTCTCGAGGGTTTACACCATTCTTGGTCGTTAAATTTTCTTGGACCGATTTATAGTATAACTACAATTTTAACAGATATCTTTTGTACGCTTATAATTTTAGCTACAATGGTTGCATTATGGCGAAGATATATTTCTAAAATAAAACGTTTACAAGTAGATGGCGAAAAAGTAGAAGCAGCAATGATACTATTAACTATTTTCACAATCGTAACATCGTTGCTTTTACAAAACATAGCTCGTATTCAAATGCCAAATCTAAATGGAATTGCAAGTGTAACTGGCCAATTTAACGGTGATTACTCGTGGGCATTTAGACCGATTGCTATGACATTAGCACCGTTACTATCTCCTGATATAGCCCCAATGGTTTTTGAAGTTTCTTGGTGGATTCACGTAGTATTGGTTTTAGCCTTTATGAATTACCTACCGTTTTCAAAACATTTACACGTCTTAACTTCTGTGCCAAATGTGTTTTTAGGTCCCTTACATCCTACAAATACATTATCTGCTATAGATTTTGAAGATGAAACGATAGAACAATACGGTGCAAAAGACATAGAAGATTTTACGTGGAAGACCTTATTAGATGGATTTACTTGTACGCATTGTGGGAGATGTACGAGTGTTTGTCCCGCAAACTTAACGGGGAAGGTGTTAGATCCACGAGCAATTATCGTTGCAATTCACGACCGAACAATGGACAAAGCTCCTCTAGTTCTAAAACAAAAACAAGGGAAAACACTAACAGAAGCCGAGCAAATTATTTTCGACAAATCATTGATTGGCGATTATATAAATCCTGAAGCATTATGGGATTGCACTACTTGCGGTGCTTGTATGCTAGAATGTCCTGTAAATATTGAACACGTACCTCCAATTATTGAAATGAGAAGAAATTTGATAATGATGGAAGCAGATTTTCCTCAAGAACTTCAACCTGCATTTTCAAATATTGAAAACAACTCTACTCCTTGGGCTTTCCCACAAAGTGATAGAGCAAATTGGACTGAAGAAATGTCGACACCAGTCAAAACCGCTGCAGAAAACCCAGAATTCGATGTTCTATTTTGGGTTGGCTGTGCTGGTTCCTACGATGAAAGAGCAAAAAAGACTACACGTTCATTTGCAGAGTTAATGAACATAGCAGGAATAAATTTTGCAGTCTTAGGAACGGAAGAAAATTGCACCGGAGATCCCGCACGAAGAAGTGGGAATGAGTTTTTGGCAGATTCGTTTGTTAAAATGAATGTTGAAACGATGAATGGTTACGATGTTAAAAAAGTAGTTACAACTTGTCCTCACTGTTTCAACACACTGAAAAATGAGTATCCTCAATTCGGTGGAGATTATGAAGTGCAACATCATACTCAATTTATATATGATTTGATTCATCAAGGTTTATTAACCGTAGATAAGGAAAAAATATCTAACGATACATTATCCTATCACGATTCTTGTTATTTAGGTAGATACAATGAAGAATATTATTCTCCAAGAGCTTTACTTTCAGAAGTACCTGGATTAACTGTACTCGAAGTTCCTCGATCAAAAGACAAAGGGCTTTGTTGTGGTGCTGGCGGTGGAAGAATGTTTATGGAAGAAACAGTTGGAAAAAGAGTTAATATCGAACGAACAGATGAGTTGTTATCGAACAACCCAACGGTAATTGCTGCAAATTGTCCTTTCTGTATGACAATGGTAACAGATGGTGTAAAATCCGCTGAAAAGATAGATTCTGTACAGATTAAAGATGTTAGTGAGATTATGTTAGAACATATAAAACGGTAAATAACGATTTTTACCTATCTTAAGCCCACATTTGTGGGCTTTTTTTGTATCTTCGTTTTTGTAATCGAATACATTTTGAAAACTCATTAACTCATACTGTTAGAACAGTATTCATCGAAAACTTTTTAATATTACATTATACAATAGGTAATTATGAACATTACTCCCTTATTTGAATTTTTAGAAGAATTACAGAATAACAATTCTAAAGTTTTTTTTGACGCAAATAGAAAGCGGTATGAGAACTTACGAGACGAATGGATACAATTCATTGGCTCAGTACTAAAAGATATGGAAGCATTTGATCCAGATGTTTCTACTTTGAGGCCAAAAGAGTGTATGTTTCGAATCAACAGAGACATACGTTTTTCAAAAGATAAATCGCCGTACAAAACAAATTTTAGTATAGTAATTAATCCTCATGGAAAGAAATCTCCAAAGCCAAGTTACTACTTTCATTTAGAACATAACAAAACAATGTTTGTAGCAGGAGGAGTTTGGATGCCAGAAAAGTCAACATTGGACAAAGTACGTGAATTTATAGCTTCAGAACCAGAAAAGGTAACTGAATTACTCAAAAATAGTACTTTTAAGAAAACCTTCGAAGGATTTGATACAGGTGAAACTTTAAAAAACTTGCCAAAAGGTTACTTTGACGATGTTCACTACCCAGAACTTATTCGATTGAAAAGTTTTACTGCGAGCAGAACATTTTCAGCAATTCCAAAATCTTCAAAAATGTTTCAAGAAGAATTGATTCGTAACTTTAAAAGCCTATCACCATTAATATTTTGGTTACGATCTGCAATTTCTTAGGATGTACCGTTTTACCTTTGATTTTTAGATTTAAAACGCAAGAATGGAACTCCTATTAGCTGGGTATGCTTCGTTTTACGCGAGTTGACTCTGTCTCGCCAAAGAATATAACTAGATTTTTTTAATGTTGCTTGCATTAACTTTTTTACTTCTTTTTCTTTTAATCCAAACTGCAATTCTATTGCATCAAAAGGAGTTCTATCTTCCCATGCCATTTCGATGATTCTATCAATATCTATTACGCGTTGTTGTTGTACCATTTTCTGTTGAACAACAAAGACACCGCAATAGTTTCTTTGTACATTTGTTAAAAAAGAAAAGCTACCTTAAGGGTAGCTTTTCTTTTTACTTTCAATTCGATTATCATTTATTTTGCAATGATAAAAGAAACTGTTTCTGTGTAAGGACCAGCATTCATTTTACAGAAGTAAGAACCAGTTGGTAAATCTTTTGTATCAAAATATACTGTATAATTACCTGGTTTTTGATGTTGTGTTACCACAGACTTAATAACCTTACCGCTCATATCCAAAATATCGATACTTGTAAAGGCATCAAAGCCAATTCCAAATTGAACTGAACCTTCAGCTCCATTTATTGGGTTTGGAGAAACAGATGTTAATCCAAAAGGAATTCCTAATCCAACATTAACCAAACGACCGTCCATAAAGCAACCTTCTAAACGAACTTTTCCTGGAGTTGATGAAGGAATAGCACAAACACGGTTGTTGATACTAACTTTTAATCGTGGAACAAATTCAATTGTATCTGCAATTAGAATAAAGAATTGTGGTTGAAGTAATATTCCGTTCTGCGAAATTGGTGTTGGACCATTTGCAGTTATAACCGCTTTCATAGTATTTGCATCAACACGAACTTCATTCGCTACAATAGTCCACCCAGCAGGAAGATCTGCACCAGGCGTTACAACGTTGTTAAACTTCATCCAACCAATATGGTATTCAACTTCTGCTTGGAACGATGTAATTCCAGAACCAGCCCAGTTTGCTGATGTTCCAGAAATTGCAATATTTGTATTATTTCCAGGAATGATGGAAATATTATTTTGTAGTGTATAGGCAGAAGTATATTCAGCTCCAATTCCAATTAACGTTGCTGATTGTGTATCATCAAAATCAGTTACTACTTGTACAGAACCTAAATAATTTCCAGGAGTTGGTGGAGCGAAACGAACCTGCACGTCTGCAAATTGATTAGCAGGTATTACAATTGGTGCATTTGTTAACAAAGTAAACACCCCGGGAGAAACTGAACTCAATACAAGATCAGTAACTGTTAGTTCTAAATTACCAGTATTCGTGATCCTAAAGCTTTGAACGGGTTGATCACAAGTTGATACTATTCCATAGTTAATGTCTGTTACCGCTAAGCTAGGAGAAGATGTTGTAAATCCTCTTCCTACGACTTGGACTGTTGTAGTAACTCTAGGGTTTACATTTGGTCCAGTAGAAGCGTCGCTTACAATATCAACATTGACAGTTCTTAAGCCAATTGCTGCAGGAGTAAAGGTAATAGGAAGAGTAATTGTTTCACCCTTCAATAGAGTAATATTATCCAAAGTAGTACCAGCAACAAAAATAAAGTCTGCAAAATTTGGACTAGCAGGATTTATACGAATTGTTTCTATAAATAAATCTGCAGTTGTAGAAGGGTTCGTAATAGTAACTGCAGCATTCTCTGTTCCTGAAGTACCAACTAACAAACTACCAAAGTCAAACCCAATAGCGGTAATTTTAGGTAAAATCCCAACTCCTCGAAGTGATCCAGAAATTATTGAACCTTCAGAGAATGTTGCAACAATAGGATTAGTATGAATTGCTTCGTTCTGAGGTGTATATTGAACAGTAATTTTTGCTTCGTTACCATTATTAGCTTGAATCACAAAGGGATTCCCTAAAATAATTGTAGGAGGTTCAGAAGCTATTATTGTATAATTAGGATTTACTGGATCAATTTCAACTTTTGTTAAAGTAATAGGTGATGTTCCAGTATTACGAATAAATATATCAGCAGTATGTACGGTTAACACTCTACGTTCATCCCAATCATAAGAAGTAATTACTGGTCCAGGTGTAATTCCATTTCCTTTCCAAACTGAAATAGAATCTGAACCTTGTATTCCATCGTGATCTAACAACACATCAATAGAAACTTGACCAATCACTGTTGGAGTAAAACATATAGAAGAAACATCTACTTGTGATTTAGGTGGAACTTTAATCGTTAAAGCAGGAATTGTGGGATCACTAATAGTAAACGGTGCGTTTACATTTGAAAATCTTGTAATTGTCAATGTGTCAGTACCTGGGTTTTGTATTCTCAAACCTCTGAAAGGAGAGAAATCTTTTTTACAAACTGTAGTACCAATGACAACGTCTCCTGCATCCCAATCTTCAATAATTATTTTAGGAACTACACCGCGTCCTATCATCGGAACTTTAAATAATGCACAAGAAGATTGAACTTCTAAAGTATCTTTATCTAAATCAGTTATAAGTAAACTTTCACGGTTAGGAGTATACCTAACAGTTACTGTATGATTACCGTTTGGTCCGATAGTAATTTCTGGAGGAACCATACCTGCAACAATTGAAAACCCTTGCCCACCTGAAAACAACTTAATCTCTTTAACAAGAATTGCAGAATCGCCTGGGTTTGAAATGGTTACATCAATATCAACAGAACGACCAACTCTAAATGTTCCAAAAGCTAATAGAGTTGGATTAAATGTTAACACTTGTGCTTCATAAGCAATCGTGTCTAAGGTAAAATTATCAGCACGGTCGCGAATCAAATAAATACAAAATGCATTTTGAGTTTTGTCAATTACTTTAAATTCATAGTTGTAATCGTCAACTAAATTATCAATATTAATAAATGGGTCGAACAATTCATAATTTACATTTGTCAATATGAATAGTTCTTTAATTCCTTGATCTACTTGACGTGCAGAATCATTTGGATTACCATTTCTTTTTTCCGTTGCTTTGATTTTATAATCACCACATTCTACTTGTTTAAGGAGAACTGGAGGCAAGGTATCTAATTCATCAATTTTACGAACTGCGGTTGCAGCAGGCCAACCATAACTATCAAAAGTAGAAAACCCATATACATATCCACCAAATGGAACTTCAGAAGAAACCGTGTGGCTACCAGCTCCCATTTGTATAGTAGCCCAAAAAATATCAGTTCCAGGTATATTTGCAGATTTAAAAGAAGGATTCGTAATATAAACGAATTGCCCATCTACTTTTACTGTTTCTAATAATTTAGACCTTAAAATTTGATTTTGTTCTTTGACTGAAACTAATATGTTGAAATAATTTAAGTTATAACCATTAGGTGTTTGAAACACTGTTCCATTTGTATATTGTTCTTCTGCTACAACGTTGACCATAAACGGATCAAAAATAGATGCTCCGTCCCAATTTGCTGAATATGCGTATTGCATTACAAAGAATGGTTTATCTGCTGTCCAAACAGAAGTTCCTCTAATTGAAGAAGAACCTACTGCACCTTCAACATAATCCCAAAATTCTCCTGCATTGGCTATAAAACCGTCATAATTACCAATTGGTTGTCTTGAAGATTTATCGTACCATTTAACATTCCAAATGGTATTTGGCTCAGAAGCCATTACTCTAAAAAAGTCCCCTCTTCCGTTTCGTTGCATTTCAACTGTAAAATATTTCTTACCCCAAGCTTGAACAGGTGGAAGCATTTCCACCATATGATCTTGTGATGCACCACTTGCTTGTGGTAATACTGTTCGTACATGATAACTTAAAAACCCAATTGGCTTATTAGAACGAATCGTGCTTCCACTCATATCAAACAAACCTGAACCAGCACAATTACCACGTATTGTATAACATTCACCGGCTGCAAGAGTAACTCTAAATGACTGTCCTAATTTTTTACCGCCTCTAGTTGAACAGCCCAAACCTGAAGAAGGTCCTTTTAGAAGTATGTCAACTACAGTTCCGTCATCTTTAGCAACAAATGCAAATCCAGATGCCCATGGGAAAGTTGTACCTGTTGCTTGCCAATCCCAATAGGAAATATTTATATAGTTTCTACCCCAAGTGTTTGTTGGTAAGGCTAAATAACCATCAGATGTTAGATTTTTGTTGTTAAGAACATACACTGAAATAGGCTGTGCAGCACTAAACTTTAATGCTTTATTTTGTAATGGTACTTCAGTAGGTTCCCACAATTCAAACGAACCATCGATATCTCCTGTTTTAGCAGAAAACTCGACAACTTCAAAGGCTTTTATATTTTTTGTAACTTTTTTACCTACTCCAGGTATTTCCATTACAACTTGAGTATTAAATGCGGATGTAACAAAAATCGCCAAATTAACAACTCCTGAAGCAGGCCCATCATTTGGGGGTATTACCACCCAAAATTCCCGACCTTGTGCATCACCATTGAGCATTTTTTCAACAGGAAGTGATTTTCCCTGAGCGAAAGTATGAAAACTTGACGCTTGACAAATTAGTGCAAGTACTATTAATCTTGCAAATAGTAGGAAGTAATTATATTGCATAATATATCCATTTATGTAAAAAGTTAAAAACAGAATTAGTTAAAGTTAGTTAAAATTTTCCTTAAAAAAAAGTAAAATCTTTCATACCACTAAAAATAATTTCACTTTGTCCAATGTTCCAGTATTAGTTTTTCTTCTGAAACGTCTAATTTTGGGGAAGAATAGTGCCCTAAAATATCCTTTTGTCTAAAAGCTTCGTATAAACAAATTGAACAGGCTACAGAAATATTAAGGCTTTCTGCAAATCCCACTTGTGGAATCAACACAATTGTATCCGAACCAACGACAATCTCATTCGAAACTCCTTCGTGTTCATTTCCGAAAACTAAAGCAATTTTTTGCGTTAAGTCCACTTCAAAAATACTTTTACTTTCGTTATACAAGTGTGTAGATATTATAGAAAAACCTTCTTTTTTTAAATCTGTGAAACATTCCTCCACACTTGTGTATTTGTGTATGAACATCCACTTTCGTACTCTCCCAGAACTTTTGTTTCCTAATTGAGGAAATTCTTGACCTGAATGATAGATTAGATATATATGAAGTATTCCTATTGCATCACATGTACGTAAAACTGCCGATACATTATGTGGATCATGAACATTTTCTAAAACTACGACAATATCGTTTTGTCTTTTAGAAAGTACTTTTTTGATTACTTCCAAACGTTCTTTTGTGGGCATACTTATTGAATTTACTTGTAAAATTGTATTTTTGTTCAGTTACTACTGGTTTTATTAGATCAACAATGAATATAATATACATAATTTTTCTTTTCTCTTTTGTGCTTTCGAGTTCACTTTATTCTCAAACATTCACTTTTCAAGAAGTTGGGATTGTTAAAGAAACTCAATCGAAAAATGATGATTTTGCACCAAGAATTGAAAACGGATTCTTTTATTGGCTAGAATCTTCTGGCAATTCTATATCTAAAAAATCTGTTTCATTTCCATTTCAAGGTTCAGTGGGAACCGTAGTATCTTCGGGTACTTATGTTGACCTTTACTCCGCTTCTTCCATAGTTTCACGACATTTTCAAACTGAAGAATATCTAACTATACAATTATTTTCAAAGACTGATTTTGGGATAGAATCGTTACCTCTCTTCCCTGAACTTCGTTATTGTTCTCAGCCTACTGTTTCGCCTGACGGGAAAACATTATTTTTTGTTGGAATAAATGATTTTTTAGTAAATACTACCGATATATTTATATCTAAATTGGTAAATGGGAAATGGCAAGCCCCAATTGTACTTGGTTCGAAAATCAATTCTCTTGCAAATGAAATTACTCCCTTTGCAATTTCGGAAGATACTTTAATATTTGCTTCAAACGGCTTAGGTGGGAAAGGCGGTTTTGATTTATTTTTAATTACTGAAAAAAACGGTAAATGGGCTGACCCAATAGCATTAATAGATTTAAACTCTTCAGCAAACGATTCAGATCCTTTTGTGGTTTCAAATGGTTTGTTCTATTTTGCATCTGATAGAAACGGGTTGGAAAGTGGATTTGATATTTTTTCATCAAAAATTGTCCAAGACATTGAATCAAAAAGCGAAAAAATCACAATTTCTCCTTCAACAATTGAAGTGTACTCTGGCAAAACTGAAGATTTAATAACTATTCCAACTGTATTACCTATAGAATGGTTGTTAAATCCTCCAAATACTTCGAGTAAAGAATATATTCCTTATGAAGAATGGAAAAGTTCAATACGATTATTGTCGCTTTACACAAATCAAAAAAATTTACATCTTTCTGCTTGGCTACCAAATGCAGTTTCAACTTCGCCGATTCTATTGACTGAATTACAGAACGTTTTGAAGAACCTTGCTCCTTTGATCCAATATTCGGATAAAAAATCTAAACCTGAATCAATTGTGTTAACAACAGAATATGTTGATTTCTTTCGTCCTATTGCTTTAACTTCTTCGACAAAAAAAATAACGACCCAACAATGTTTGTTTCAATGGGATAAAAATGAATTCCAAGCGGTAAAATGGGAAATATCCATTGCAACAAATCAAATGGTACTTCGATCAGTCGAAGGGAAATTTGTACCTGAAGAAAATTCTATTCGTTTAGGTTTAGATTCTATTCTTGCTTTTTT
>JBDNFX010000014.1:0-7150 GCA_041689575.1 Kapaibacterium sp. (SeqCode) | reverse complement strand
TGGTTCAAATGATGAATCAGAATTGATTTTAGAATCATATGTTTCTTCAAAACTATTTTCAATTATTGAGGATTCTTCATCACTTATGATTTTAGGCAATTTCGTTTCTGTATTCCAAGAAATCTGCATTTCTTCTATACTTTTTGCTAATGTTTTCAAAGAAGGTTGGGGTTCGTTTTGAGAATCTAAAGGTTTCTCTTTTTTATTCTCTTCTTCTTCATTTAGAAAATGTAATGGTATCACAGGAATTGAATTTACTCAAAATTGTAAAAAATTAACTTGAAATGGTATTCGTTAGTTTCGTTTCAAAGTGCTATTTTGGGTGAAATTTTTGTATATTGGTAACTAATATAATGAAACCTTTTTGAATATTCTTGGAAAGTCAATGAAAATTAAACATTTACCCATCCTCATTGGGACATTTCTGTTCCTTTTCTGTACTACATTTGTAGAAGCGAAACCAGTTTCTAAAGAGCTTGCAAAACAAGTTTCTTTACAACATTATAAAATGGTTTCTACCAGTGCTCAACGGTTTACTTCTTCAATTAATGAAGTAACTATTATTTCTGAAAGAAACAACAAAGAAAATGTTTCTTTGTTTTATGTATGCTCGATCAAAAATAATGGATTCACAATTATTCCTGCTGACGATAGAATTGCTCCAATTTTAGCATATTCTTATCAATGGTAAAGGATTAACTACATTAGAAAATGTACCTCCACAATTAGAAAAAATTCTTGAATATTATGGAGAAGTAATTTCTTATGTTGTCTCTCAAGAAGAACCTATAAGTTTAACAACTTCTCAAAAAGATTGGCAATTAATTCTATCTGGTAAAAGAGTAGAATCAATGAATTCAACTTCTAATGTTACTACTTTAGTTCAAGCGCGTTGGGACCAAGGGGATCCATACAACAAATTTTGCCCTACTCATCCGAGCAATGAAAAAGCAGTTGTAGGTTGCGTTGCAACTGCAATGGCTCAAATTATGCACTATCATAAATACCCCGAAAAAGGGACTGGCTTTAATACATTTAGTTTACAATTGTTTGGTTCTATTACTGCAAATTTTGGAAATACAACCTATGATTGGTCTCAAATGCCAAATACTTTAGGACCAAATTCAACACAAGAACAAATAAATCAAGTTGCTACAATTTCATCTCATTGTGGTGTGGCTACAAATATGGAGTATAATATTGGTGCAAACGGTGGATCAGGAACTTATTCTCAACTAGTTCCAGATGCACTAATTAAACATTTTGGTTACGATAAAGACTCTACAAAATATCTTGAAAAATCTGATTATAATGATGCTCAATGGGACGTTTTACTACGTAGAGAACTAGTTAACAGCAGACCAATCTATTATTCAGGAGCTGGTGCTGGTGGTGGACACGCCTTTATTTTAGACGGATTTACTGGAAACTTCTATAGCGTTAACTGGGGTTGGGCTGGTCAATTTGATGGTAATTTTCTGTTAACAAACTTAACTCCTGATGGTACGGGTATAGGTGGTGGCGCTGGTTCTTACAACTTTGGTCAAGGTGCTGTATTTATAAAACCCCCAATTAATGCTGGTGGTGGTGGAACTGACCCTGAGAAAACAATTAACCTTGAGTTGACTGAAAATATCGTTGTTAATCCAAACCCAATTATTGCGAATGGTTCTGTTACTGTTACAACAAATATTCAAAACAAAGGGACTTTACCATTTAATGGTAGTATTTCCGCTGCACTTTTTACTTCAACAGGTCAATTTGTAAGTTATATTGATGTAAAAGAATCTCAAAGTTTAGTTGCTGGTGCTTCGTTTACTCAGCCAATTGAACTTAAGAAAAATTCACTGTTTGGAATTGCTCCTGGTGATTACAAAGTTGCATTATACTATAAGACTTCTACACAAGATTGGAAAAGTATAACTTCTTCTGTTTATACTCCTGTTGTAAATGTATCAATTATTGCTGCAGCATCAGATGATATCTTAACATTATATGGTGGTGAAATTGAAGTACCAAATATTGTTGAACTAAACTCTCCTTTTGAAGTTAAATTAAATTTAAAAAATACTTCACTTTTACCATTTACTGGTGATTTTTCTGTTGATTTAATGGACTCAGAAGGGAATTACATTGAAGAATTAAGTAAATTTGAAGGTGTAACTTTACCTCCTGATTATATTTATGACGAGAAATTAACTTTTAACGTTGCAGGAATATCAGGTTCTGAACCGGGCATATATTATATTGCAGCTTGGTTCAAATCCGAAAATGCTGACTGGAAATTAGTTAGTGGAGGTCAATATACAAATCCGAAAGAATTTTCATTAGTAGCTCAAGGATTATTAGCTGATATTTATGAGCCAAATAATATCATAGATGAATCTAAAGAAATTACTTTAACAAATAATGGTAATTGTATTTTCAATGGTCAGTCTTCTGATGCGAATCTTCATAACAACACCGATGTTGATATTTATTCAATTAATTTGCCAAATACTTGCCCTTACTACAAAGTTACTATTACAGTTCAAGACCGTGATAACGATGCACAGTATTCTGGAGATGTAATTTTTACTCATTCTTTGTCAAGTGATGTATTTGATCTAATGCCTGCTGAAGTTATCGTTAGTGCTGGGTCTCAATTGACCTTTAAAGTTGAACCTTATTTCCCTGGTCAAACTGGAACGTATATTACTAAAATTGATATTGAACCAAGTGCTACATCTTCAGTTACTGAAACTGAAAAACATTGGACTATAACTCCTAATCCTTCTTCAATCATTACAACTATTCAAAGTAACAATGGTAGTACCATTAAACAATTAGTAGTTCGTGATTATACTGGAAAAGAAGTTACAACTCTTCATTATTCTACAGTAGTAGGTACAGTTCAGTTAAATACTTCTCTTTATCCAACTGGTCAATATTATATAGATATTATCACCAATTTGAATGAAACTCAACGCTTAATCTTGAACGTTGTTCGTTAAGTGATTTGACATTCGAAAGTACTTAAAATAATAAAGGCGAAACATTTGTTTCGCCTTTATTTGTTTCTTACAAGTTCAAACTGATGTTTCAACCGCAATTCACTATTGTCCAACTTAGAATAGATTTTTATAAGCAAAGAGTGACTATCTCTATATATTTTAGTGCCGGGACGTAAAAACTCACATTCATGTAATCCCTGATATAGTAACTTAATTGCATATTCAAAATTATTTTCTTCGTATGCAATCAATGCTTGTAATAATAAAATGTAAGGTTCAATTTCTGGTTTTGAATAATCTGCAATAATGGATTCAATATCAGAAATAACGCCTTTAGATTCTTCTAATCTGTGAGTCATTTGAAATACTTTCGCCTTAATTAAATTGATATATATTTGAGATTCAATTTCAACTTGTGAATTTGGAATACTTTCTAATTGGTCTAAAATAGATAATGCAGAATCAAACAATTGCAATCCACTATAATAACTTGCTAAATTTATCAGAAAATCAATTCGTTCGGGAGTATATACATCTTTTGGTAAATACTGCTCTAAATTATCCAACGTAACTCTTGCAAGTTCATATAATTCTTCCTCTATATAAAGAGCTACTAGGTTCAAAGAAGTGCACACAAATGAAGGGATAGCTTCTATTCGAAGTAATAAATCTTTTGAACGGACATAAGTAAGTAATGCTAATTCCTTTTTTCCTATATTTTCGTAAGTATATGCAATATTAGAAAGCAAGGAGCCTAATTCTGCAGAATCACCGTACTTTTCTAATCGAAGGAGGGATTGTTTAAATAAAGGCAAACACTTTTCGAATTCACCTTTATGCAAAAGAATACAAGCGTAGTTTATTCGAACAGTCGCAGCTTTTTCTAGTGACCCTAGAATTTCTAACTGCAGTAATGAATGTTGTAAATTTCTTTCTGCGTCCTTGATATTGCCCATTTTATACTGAAACACGCCAATATCACTTATGAGTATAGCTACTAATTCTTTATCATTAGAATTTTCAGCAAAAGAAATTGCTCGTTGTGTAATTACTTTTGCTTTTTCAAATTCACCTAAATGTCTATATATAATTGCTTTTTGACCCAAACATTTTGCAAATAGTTGAGAAATTTCCTCATTTATCGACGTTGAAACTTGACTTAGATCATATAGTTCTTCTAATTCTTTGATTTTAACGTCTAAGAGAATGATAACTTCATCAAATTGACCGTTGTTTCGAAGAACTTTAATATGTTCAAAATCAAATGTTTCCATTGTGATTATAATTTAATACAAATATGATATTCTAACAGTTGGGAATTTCATTTTAAATGTCTCAATACATAATGCTGGAACAGAATTTTGTTCTTTACAAGGAGTTAAAAAATTCCAAAATCTAACAGCAGAAGTGTGAACTGGTAAGTCATTAGCCAATTCAGTAAACCCCGATTTCTTGTTTCGCAAATACGTAAGTGATTCTTTACAAAATTCATCTTTTAAAGATTCATTTTCAAACTCATAAAAATATGCAATTTCAACAATTTTTTCGTTTATGAAAATTACTTGATAATAGACAATTGTGGAATCATTGCTATTAAGTTTTGGGCTTTCAAGCGTAATTGTGTCAACGTTATTAAAAACAACGATATCCGAAATTGAGACATTTGATAATTTGGACATTACTTCTTGCATTTTATTGGAAGATTCAATTCCTTTTTCCAGTGGATGTTTACAGCCTAAAGCAGGTATGGTAGATATTTTACTTTTTGCATTAAAGGTCAAAAGCAAAAAGAAGAATAACAAAAATAAACATGAGTATTTTACCATTTTTTTAATAACCAATTAGTAATGAAATTAGACATTAAATCTAAAATACATAATATCTCCGTCATTGACAACATATTCTTTTCCTTCAACTCTGTAAAGTCCAGAATCTTTTACAGCTTGTTCAGAACCTAAACGTACCCAATCGTTATATTTCATAACTTCTGCACGTATAAATCCTTTTTCAAAATCAGAATGAATTACCCCTGCGGCTTGTGGTGCAGTTGAATATTTTTTCAAAGTCCAAGCACGCGTTTCTTTTTTCCCAGCAGTGAAATAAGTCATCAAACCTAAAAGATCAAAACCTTGTCGAATTACTCTATCTAACCCTGGTTCAGCCATATTCAATTCTTGAAGAAACATAATTCTGTCTTCTGAATCCAGTTGAGATATCTCAGCTTCAATTTTTGCACAAATTGGGACAACAACAGCACCATCTTCTTTTGCCCGTTGTTTTACTGCATCAATATACTTATTGCCTTCTACTACACCAACTTCGTTTGTATTAGCAATATACATAATTGGTTTAGTAGTCAAAAGTTGAAAAGACTTAACCATTGCTAAAGTTTTTTCATCACCTTCAAACAAACGGCCTGGTTTACCAGAATTTAGAATTACTAACAACTCTTTTAAAATATCCAATTCTTCTTTAGCATCTTTATCATTTGTTTTTATCTTTTTTGAAACACTTTCAATCCGTTTTTCAACAGATTCTACATCTTTCAAAAGTAACTCAGTATCAATTATATCTATATCATGAAGAGGATTTACCGTATTATGTACGTGAATAACATTATCATCATCGAAACAACGCACTACGTGTGCAATTGCATCGCATTGACGTATATTCGCTAAAAATTGATTACCAAGACCTTCACCTTTTGAAGCACCCTTTACCAAACCTGCAATATCTACAAATTCTACAGTTGCATAAACAGTTTTATCTGTTTTATATTCTGTTGCTAATTTTTCTAAACGTGGATCTGGTACGTTTACAATCCCAACATTAGGATCAATTGTACAGAACGGATAATTAGAAGCCTCTGCTTCATTTGAAGTAAGAGCATTAAATAATGTAGATTTACCTACATTTGGTAAACCAACAATTCCACAAGCAATAGCCATATTTTTAACTTTTGATATATTCTAAAAAAACAGAATTTTAGACGAAAGACTTTCTTAGTTCATTCATTACGGAACAATATTTTTTACTATTAAGCTTACACTGTACGCTAATACAAACATATATCCAAAAGCAAACAGTGCCCACTTCCAACTCTTTGTTTCTTTTTTTATCACTACTATTGTTGAAACACATTGTAATGCAAAAATGTAAAAAGCAATAATACTTAAGCCTGTTGATAGGGAAATATGTTTTTGTAACTCATTTCGTAATTTGGTATCATTTTCTTCAGTAGTAGAGTTATAAATTTGACCTAATGTAGAAATAAAAACTTCTCTTGCTGCAAAGGAACCAATAACTCCAATAGTTATCTTCCAATCAAATCCTAATGGTGCGAATATTGGTTGAATAGATTTACCAATACTTCCTGCATACGATTGTTCTAGTTGGATTTGTTTCGTTGTTTCAACAGAATCATTTTGATTAGGACTATATCTTGGAAAATAGGTTAAAAACCATAAGAAAATTGAAAAAAGTAATATTATACTTCCAGCACTTTTTAGAAAATCTAGACTTTTTGTTGCTACAGTTATGTAAACATTTTTGATTGAAGGAAATCGATAAGGAGGAAATTCGAGAAGAAAGGGTTCTACTGTTCCTTTGAACAAAGTTGATTTCAATAGTTTAGCTACTAACAAGCCAACGATAGCTGCTACGAAGTATAAAGAGGCTAAAACGATTCCTTGTAAGGAAATGCCAAAATAGACTAGTGATGAAGGGATAACAACACTAATCAACAAAACATACACTGGCAGACGTGCCGAACAGGTCATTAATGGGGCGATAAGAATGGTTACTAACCGTTCATTTTTATTTGAAATTATTCTGGTAGACATTATTCCTGGTATTGCACAGGCGTGAGAACTTAACAATGGAATAAATGATTTCCCTTGTAAATTAAAAATTCCCATAATTCTGTCAATTAGAAACGCTGCTCGAGATAGATAACCACACTCTTCTAAGACTGTTATAAGAAAAAACAGAAATGCAATTTGAGGTAAAAATACTACGACTGGAACTACACCTGCAATAATGCCATCTACAAGTAAAACCTGTAACCATTTTATGGTAATCAATGATGTAACTTGATTTGAAAGCCAAGATAATACAAAATCAATTCCATCCATAAAAGGAATCGCAAAAGTAAATAT
>JBDNFX010000013.1:0-5491 GCA_041689575.1 Kapaibacterium sp. (SeqCode) | reverse complement strand
TAGCATTAGATGTCGTAACGCTAATTTCTTTTGCATTTTCTACTACATGATTATTCGTAACAATATAACCATCTTGAGTTACGAATACTCCTGAACCAGAAGATTCTGAAGGAGGCAATAAACTTCCGTTTTTATCTTGGTTAGGAGATTTGAATTCGAAGAATGGAAACATATCTTCGAATGGACTCATATCTTGAGGATTAACGGTTTTGGTTTTCCGTTCAGACTTGACTGTTATTGAAACAACCGTAGGTGAAACTGCTTTTGAAGCAGAAACAAAAGCATTGTTTAACATTTTTACCGTTTGATCAGATACTATTGGTGCTTTGTCTGAACCTAACTTTACATCAGCAGCAAAAAGTTTTGATACTGAAATTGTTTGTAAATTGGTTACCAAAAGTACGCCGAATAAAATACCGATGCCAATAAGACCTATTGCACCGAAAAGATGCTTCTTTTGCATAGTTTATACCCTAATTATTAATGAAATACGTAAATGGTACTAATGTTCAATATTTCTTTCAAAAAGTTGTTACTGTAAACACTGAAGATATACGGTATTTCACCGTAAATATTGTTAATTTTCTATCTATTTATTATCATTTTCCATTTGAAGACATTTCCGAAAATCCTCATATTTATAGCATTTATTCTTATTGGGATAGTACTGTTATTTTTGTATTTAACAACATTTACGTCCCCAGTTGTTAAGCAGAAGACATTGTTTGTTACAAATACTTTTACAACTTCAACTGTTTTGGATTCGCTTCATAATAGTTCTATCATTGATTATTATGTTTTTATATTAACCGATAGGATTGTTGAAATATTGTTACGAAGAAAACCTATTAGCCAAGAATTACAAATACCCAAAGAAAGTAATTTCATAAACATATCGGTTCAATTACGAACGAAACAACCTCTCCAAACAATAGTAGTTTCAATTCCTGAAGGTTTAACTATTTTTGAAGTAGCTTCCTTGTTCAAAAACAAAATGAATATAGATTCTTCCAATTTTGTTTCACTATGTTATGATCAAAAATATATTGATTCTTTAGAAATCAATTCCTATTCTTTAGAAGGATTTTTATATCCAAATACGTATGAGTTTTATTTGAACTCAACTCCTCAATCAGTAATCAAAAGATTAACGAAAGAATTTAACAAGGTTTGGCTAAAACATTGTTCTTCAATTGAATCAACAAAACAACTTGAAATATTAACATTGGCTTCTATTGTTGAAGCAGAAACTCCCGTTGAAACTGAAAGGAAGAGAGTGGCTGGTGTTTATAAAAACAGGCTTGACAAAGGGATGAAGTTAGAAGCAGATCCAACTGTTCAGTATGCACTTAAAAGTAAAAAACGATTACTGTTTAAAGATTTAGAAATTAAAAATCCCTATAACACTTATATGTACAAAGGTTTACCACCAGGTCCAATAAATTCACCTAGTATTTCATCTATATTAGCTTCAATAAATCCTGAAAAACATCAGTTTATTTTTTTTGTTGCTCGTGGTGATAAATCGAACCAACATTATTTTTCAACATCTTATTCTCAACATTTAGAATCTGTTGCATTATATAGAGCGAGAAATAAATGATTTCTAAGTTCTTTGAGTTAATAGTTGCACTTCGTAATTTGTATTATGATAATACGAAAAACTCATTTTCTTCTCAGATTCCTGTAATTTCTATAGGTAATATCTCTACTGGTGGAACTGGTAAAACTCCTACTTGTATATACATTTGTAGTCAGTTAATTAAGTATGGATTTGAACCTATTTGTATTGGAAGAAATGTAAATTCTTCTGATTTCAATACTATTTATTCTGATCCAATTTCGCCCAAAAATTCTAAAATTATTGGTGATGAACTGGCGTTGATTCAATCAAAAGTAAATATTCCTATTCTTTCTACTTTTTCAAAAGTAAAAGCAGCATTAGAATACGAAGAATATTTTTTAACGCAATTTAAAAACCCTCTTTATGTTATCGACGATGGTTTCCAACATAGGGCTTTACGAAGAAATATAGATGTTGTTCTAATAGATAAAGAAAGCATCCAAGATTCGTTGTTACCGTTTGGAAGAAACAGAGAAAAGTTACAATCATTACAAAGAGCTGACATTGTACTTAATTTCTCAGGAGATGAAAATACTTCACTTCTAAAAAAGTATTGCAAAAACGTTTTTGTTGCTTCTAAAAAGAAAGAAACAGCATATCCAATTGTAGATTTAAAAGTAGAGGAAAATTCATTAAAACCATTACAAAAAGTGTTTGTACTTTCTTCAATTGCTAAACCAAAACAATTTATCGAAAACTTACAATTAGAATACACAATTTGTGGTTCAATTGAATTTAAAGATCATTATTTTTACTCTATTTCTGATATTGAAAAAATTGGAAATGATTTCACTATTTCAGGTGCTGATAGTATAGTTACCACTGAAAAAGATTTAGTAAAATTAGAATTATTTCCTGACTTTTGTGGGAATTATCCAATACATATTCTTCCTATTTCGTTACAAATAGATAATGAAGTAGATTTTTTACAACTTATATATAAACTTTTACACAATGAAAATAGCGTTCTCTAAAATTTCAGGTGCTCCAAGATATTCACTCTATACTAAATGGTTAGGTAACGTAAGAGAATTTGAAAGTGTAGATTGTTCTTCAATTTCACTCGATCAAGCGCTTGCTGAATTAAAAGATTGTCATGGATTAGTCTTAACAGGTGGAGAAGATATTCACCCTGGTAAATTTGGGAAAGATTTCGAAATTTCAAGATGTGAAATAGATGTTTCAAGAGATTCTTTAGAATTTGCTCTTCTTGAAAAAGCAATAGAGCTAAAATTACCAATTTTAGCAATTTGTAGAGGGCTACAACTTGTGAATGTTTACTTTGCAGGAAGTTTAATTATTGATATTCCTCAAGATGTACAAACTACTATTGAACATAGACGATTCAATGATACTGACAGTATTCATTCAATAGAAGTAGAACCAGGAACATTACTGAAGAAAATTTCTGGTAAATTTGATGGATTTATCAATAGTGCTCATCATCAATCGATTGAACAACTTCCAGAAAATTTAATCTCTTCTGCAAAATCTGAAGATGGTATTATTGAAGCTATAGAGTTTCGTGAGAGTACGAACCTTCCTTTCTTTTTAGGAGTTCAATGGCACCCAGAGCGGATGGAATTTACTTCCCCATTTTCTGGTCTTATCGCTCAACATTTCTTATTTGAAGTTGAATCGTTTTCCCTTTTATTTAAAAATCGTTCTCTTCAATAATGAATATACCTTCAATACCTTCAAAACATCTCCAATTTTTACAAATTGAATCAGAAGAATCTTTCCCGCCAATTGTTACTTCTGAAAGTTTGAACCAATTATTACTTTTAAAACAAAAAGAACATAAATATTCAGTTTTTGTTGAAAGTAAAATTCTGTTGCAATTTGATGTTAGTACTCTAAAAAGTATATTTGATGTTTTTTCTATTGAATTAGTTACTACAACTTTGGAATACATTAAATCAGCAGAACGATGTGTGATTCGTTCTCATCAGTCAGTTCGAGAAGCACTTTTAGTCCAGCAGAAATTAGAAAATCTTTCTGTATCTTCTACTATAGGACTAACCGAGAATGAATAAGATTTTTTACAAGAATATCGATGGGGAAAGTAAATCTGTTGAAAAATTTGATGAGTTAAAATCTTTACAACAGAATGGAATTATCCGTTCCTATACGTTGGTATATTTACCAGAATCAAATGGGTGGTTACCTGCTGAAGAAACAGAACTTCGTTTTAAGGGGTTTGCAGAATGGTTTTTGTTTTTTGAAGAAACAAAAGTTATGACTGGTCCATTTTATATGAATGAAATTGAGGAAATGATTACTTCATTTGAATTAGAACCATATCAGCTATGTTGGTGTAAGGGGTTTAAAGTCTGGAAACCTTTAATTGAAAGTGATTTTAAAGTTTCGTTTCAAAAAATTATCGATAACATTCTACTGTAAAGGCTTGTGAACACATTGTTTCTTTATACGATTTACCATCAACATATATTTTTCTTAGGAGGCGACTATACATATCTATGTTATTTTCATTTCTGTCACGTATTAATTTCACCTTTTTACCAACCAAATACTCCTTTGCAAAATTTTTAGCAGCTAGTCCAATAAGAAGTGCTACTTCTGAATCTATCCCTACTGAAGCAGCTTGTTCATCTAGTCTTCTCCCACGTCTTGATTCAAAACAATCCAATTCTAAAACTCTCACAGCAATTGTATCACGGTCAATACCAAATTCGAACGTATCTCCATCTCTTACTGAAATTACCGTAACAAAACTTGAATCATCAATAAATGGATTAGAATAGGTAGTATCTGTAGGAGAATTTGTAATTTCTTTACACGCGTAAATCCCTATTGAAATGAAAATAATCAAACCGATAACAGAGTAAGCTAGTATGAATTTTTTCATAATACTATTTGATTTAAATATGTTAATTATTAATGTTGAATATTAGGATTTGACCGTATTTTAGAATAGAATATTGTGTTTTTAGTATCTTTGTTGGTATCAATTTTTAAAAGTCATTGAAACTATGAATCAAAATTCAAACTTAGAATCAAACAAAGAGCTTCTAACTCTAATTAATCCACTAAAAATTGAAAATAATTACAGAAGAATAATTGAAATTCTTACACTAGAACTCTCATCAGAATTAGTAAACATTGATTCAATTGAAAGTGAAAAAATACCGATTCTTCTTGAATTATTAACCGCTCATTTTAACCTTAAAAATTTCGAAGAAGCTGGAATTATTAGTCTAAAACTTATTCAATTAGGTACAAACAGAAATGAAAATTTTTGGAAAGCAAAAGGATATGAATTTTTAGGTAAAATTGCTAGAACTCAAACTCAATTTGAAGAATGTATAAAAAATGTTTTAGTCGCCATTGATATTTATTCAACGTATTTCACAAATGAAAACTTAACTTCTCTATATATAGAACTTGGAATTTGTTATCGAATGACTAGTGAATGTGATAAGGCTATTATGTACTATAATCAAGCGGTTGAATATTTTACTCAAGTTAATGATATAGATAATCTAGCAAAAACGTATGGAAATATTGGAAATGTCTATACCCAATTAGAAATGTTTGAAGATGCATTTGAATACCAAAACTTATCCTTAGAAAAGTATTTACTTCTTGATAATAAAGATGGTATTGCAACTGCTTATGGTAATTTATCCATGATTTATACTGCAAAAAGCCAACTTTTTTTAGCATTAGAATTTAATCATAAATCTTTATCTGTTTTTGAAGAAGAAAATTTAGAAGATGGAATCCTTTTTGCATTAAACAATCTAGCGTCAATATATATATACCTTGAGGATTATGAAAATGCAGAGATAATTCTTGATAGAGCTCTTATAATTTCAAAGAAACTAAAAATAGATTACTTTACTG
>JBDNFX010000012.1:0-15233 GCA_041689575.1 Kapaibacterium sp. (SeqCode) | reverse complement strand
GTTTTACCAGTTCCGGTTTGTGCTAATGCGATAACATCTGTTTTATTTTCTAATAAAACCGGAATAACTTTTTCTTGTATTGGTGTTGCAGAAGTAAAGCCAAGCGATTCCAACGCTTTGAGAAATTCAGGTCGTTGGACCCCAAGCTGTTCAAATGAATTCATAAGGTAAGGATTTTCTGAGAGAATGCAGGATAGAAATTTTAGATACTGCAGGAAAAAATGTATTAACGACCAAATTCTAAATTTATTATAATTTTAGAATTTGTCTACCAACGAATTAATATCTCTTCTCTACTTCTTACTGCTTTTTCTACAGCAAAGGTTGGTTGTACTACTCCATATCCTTGACGTTCTAATGGATAACCAGGAAGTTGGTACGATGTTAAAACTAATTGTTCTTTTATGTCTTGAGGTAATAAATATGGATTAACTTCTAACATTTGAGCAACAATAGAACATACTATTGGTGCTGCAAATGAAGTTCCATCGACATGTTTATAGTATGGTGAAATTACTTTTTCTTGTTCAAGTCTTTCGGATATCATTTTGCGAATTGTTTTAACATCTTTTGCAAAGAATATATGAGATGGTAATTTAGTATCGTGAATCAAATCTGGTAGCACAACTGGCAATAAGTCGTCTGGCAAGGCATCTAAAGCACATAAAATTGCTGCTTCTCGTTGAGTGGAAGTATTCAATAATATTGGAGCAGGTAACCAAATAGCAGGAGCTATTATTTCCGGTTTTATACTGCCATGAATGGTTGTTCCGAAAGAACTGTTGTACAAGGTATCATCATTTGTTTTGAGAGAATTTTTGTCATCCAAGCCTCCAACAGTGATTGCAGATGGCGCCACAGCAGGAGGTACCATAGGTATTCTTGAATCGTTCCCTGCAGCTGCCACAACAACAACACCTTCTACTACCAACTGTTCAATAGCAGCTGTTACTGGGTGTTCTAAGGAATGGTCTAACTCATCAGCATACACAGATAAATTAATTATTCGAATATCATATTTTTTATGGTTTTCAAGACACCATTGTAATGCTTTTACGATGGTAGCTGTAGGTATATCACCAGATTCGTGCATGGTTCGAATAAGAACCACTTCTGCATCGAATGCTAACGATGAATATTTATTTCTTGAAAGATATCCATTCCCAGCAGCAGTGCAAGCGGTCATTGTTCCATGCCATGAGTAATGTTCTACCTTCTTAGAAGGCAACGGTGATTCAGTCGAAGAAACGGCATCGTAATATAATTTTATTCTATTTTTTGGAAGCATCAAATCAGGATGCTGTACAAACCCTGAATCAATTAAGGCTATTGTAATTCCTTTACCAGAAAATGCAGTTGTAGACCGCAATCTGCTTTGGACGGAAAGTGCTGGGAAAATAGTAGGTAAAGAAAATTCCATTCTAATCAGACTCTTTTGGTTGGTACTGTAATTGTAATCGGATTTGTTCAACCCTTCTTGGATTGCCTTTGACGATTATACAAGTATAATATTCACTTAGTGTTAGTTGCTTACCTACTTCTGGAATAGAACCGGATATATGATTTACTAACCCTGCAATAGTGTCATAATCTTCATTTTCTGGCAGTTCGATAGGCAAGGATTCGTTAACATCCATTACACTTGCAGAAGCCATAACCAAGTATTCAGTCTCAGAAATTTTTTCTAACAGTACCTCTTCATCATCATATTCATCTTGAATATCTCCGACTATTTCTTCTAAAATATCTTCTAAAGACAAAATTCCAGCAGTTCCACCAAATTCATCAAGCACAACTGCCATGTGTATACGTTTAATTTGAAGGGTTTTCAACAACTCGCTAATGTTATCTTCTTCTCGAACAAAATGCACGGGATGGAGAATATCATGAAGTATTATCAGAAACTTGTTGGACATTAACGTAATTAAATCTTTTGCAAATGCAATTCCAACTATGTTGTCTATACTTTCACTATAGACGGGCATTCGAGAATAACCATCTTCTATAACTTTGTCAATAATCTCATCGGAACTCATCGAAAATTCTAGTGCAGAAATTGATCCACGAGGAATCATTACTTGTTTAGCTGTTAGTTCAGTAAAGGTGAACACATTTTCTATCAACTCTTGTTCGTTGGAAAGCAGTTTTCCACTTTTCCCGGATTCATTCACAAGCATTAAAATTTCTTCAGGACTATGCACATTTTCTTCGTGAATTGGTTCAATTCCTACTGATCTGAGTAATATATTTGCTAATCCATTTAAAAACCAAACAAACGGACGGAACACTATATAGACAATTCGCATTGGAATTGCTACTGCTAAAGTTACTTGTTCTGGACGTTGAATTGCTAAAGATTTTGGAGCTAATTCGCCAAGTATAATATGCAATACCGTTGTTAATCCAAATGCAAAAGTAAAAGAAATCGTACTCAATGTGTTTGGAGAAAATTGATTTGGCAAATATATATCGGCAAGACCTATTAACTGCGTTTTTAAAATGCTTTCACCTAGAAACCCTAAACCAAGCGAAGAAAGGGTAATCCCTAATTGCGTAGCAGAAAGATATGAATCTAAATGTTCTAACATGTGTTTTGCAAGTTCTGCCAAACGGGAACCACTTCGAATTTTTAGTTCAATTTGTGAAGAACGGACTTTTACTATTGCAAATTCTGCTGCGACAAAAAAGCCGTTTAATAGGACAAAAAAGAGAATGATTGTTATTGCAAACAGCATTTGATATTTTAACTTTGAGATTTAAACAAAAAGATCAGTTTGTAATTTAACTTGTCTATGAATGTGGGATCGAATGTAATGTACAAAAAAATTGTGTAGTTCTTTGCATATATTTTCGTGAATTGGGTTTTCTATCCCCATTATTTCTTGGAAAGAAACTTTTGAACATACCGTTAAGGTTTGAACTGCCATTGAAGATAGAGCAAAACAATGTTTTGTATCTTCAGTGATTTCTTCAATACTATCGGATAAGGAATTGTAACAAAACGAACAATCTTTTGATTTTTCATTCCCTTGAATAGGATTTTCGTTCAAATGTAATGTAAACCCTAAACATTCAAAAAATTGAATCATTGCAACTATATATGTATAGAAAGCAGATTCTTCTGAAGCATCGTTCAAAGCGAGTAAATATTCTTTCGACAAAAGAAACAATTCTTCATTTGGTGCTTCTTCCGGCAACCAAAGTAAAATGATTTCAATATAGACCAACCCTAAAAGCAATTTGGAATAATGCGATTGTACAGAATATAGCGAATGTACAATTGCAGATTTAGACAACAAATGCAATGCTCCTGGTTGTTTGTAATAGATGACACATTCAGAAATAGTAAGAATTTCTAATGAAGCACCTAAGGCAGAAGACTGTTTTCTAGCGCCTTTTGCTATAACTCGAATCTTGCCATGATCCTTCGAAAACATAGTTACAATCTTGTTTGATTCGCTGTGTTTCATCGACCCCAAAACAATTACCTCATCAGAAATTATCATAAAATTCAACTTTATTTTGCAAATTCAGAAAATATCATTATTTTTGTATTCAATTCGATTCCGCAATAGCTCAGTTGGTTAGAGCATCTGACTGTTAATCAGAGGGTCATAAGTTCAAGTCTTATTTGCGGAGCAGGGAAAATGGGATACTTTAGAAATAAAGTATCCTTTTTTTTGTTAGTATAGATTCTACATATACGTTTTTAGTTTCAATTATACCGTAAACTCTAAATTTTTTCTTCAAAAAAATGGATTGCGTTTTTAGCGTTTACAGTTTATGCTTTTTACATAGTTTCTTTATCTCTTTGTCAAAGTCAGATTCAATTTTTTGTATTTTGTTAAACTGTTCGTATTCTTTACCCGCCTTTTTAAAGCATTTATATGTTTTTACTGTCCCTTTTCCTTCTAAAACTGTAAATTCGTTGAAACTAAGAAATTTGTCAATACTTTGTAGATAAACTTTTCATAGTAAATGTTGTTTCACGTTCAATTAAACTTTCGATGTAATCAAAAAAACTCGGTATAGTCCGTTCTAATTGTTTAATATCTTTTTGATGTAAGTAGTTTTTGAAAATAGTCAGTTCCGAATAATGTAGTTCCTTGTTTTAACGATTGTCATCAACAACAAACACCTTGATAAAATATTCTATAAGTGCTTGAGTTGCCCAAGTTATAAATAGTATTATTTTAGACGAATTCACTCGATAACCTACAGAAATAACAGCATCAAAGTTGTAAAATTTTGTTTTTCTATTTACTTTTCTTTCTCCTTCTAACTGAACTTGTAAAAAATCCTTTCAAGTTGCGAACTCGACCAATTTACCTTCGTCAAAAATGTTTTTAAGGTGAATTGTTATATTCTGCTGAATAGTTTGAAACTATTCAGCAATCATTTTTTGTGTGAGCCAAATAGTCTCATTGTTGAGTAAAACAGACAAAGTTACTTCGCCACTTGATGTAGAGTAAAGAATATAGGAATGTGATTGTGGTACTAAATCATTCATAGTGTTTATGTTATAATTTCACAAATATAGGGACTGTTTTGGAAGATAAATCAGTAGAAGCATTTGCATTTGATATTCTTAGAAGGATTCCAGTTGCTTTTCCGCCAATGAGGTACATACCAAAATTGGGTAATGAGCCATCGGGCAGTGGTTTAACTAAAAAGAATTCTTGAACGATCCATTGGTTCGGCACTAAAGCTTGTATACTTCGTTCCCATTCTTCTTGTTTGGTGAAAGCACCTATGATAACTTCTGCACCTTCACATCCATAAATGCTTTTTAATACCCAACGTTCTTTTTCTTGAAATAAAACCGATAGTTGCATCGATTCAAATCTATGTGTTTTGGGTATAAATGAAGTTATGATTTCTTGGCTTTTTTCCGAAAATTGTTCGAGCCGTTCCCAACAATATGCCATTGAATGTTTGTTTTGCGAAACTATTGCTCCCATTGGATTCACAACACAAAGTTTTTGTTCAATCGATGCTTTCACTATCCAACGTAATTGTTTTTCGAGCGGTTTTGAATCTGGAATTTCTTCTTCGTCTGTCCAAGCCGATAGCCTTTCTGTCCACCAATCGGTTTTATAATGCCTGAATAACAAATCGATTTCATTCCCAAAAACAGTTACTTTACCAGCTTCACTATACCCTATATTAAAAGGTGAACCAACAAAAACAGTAAAACCTATTGATTTCAATAAATCGGCATATAGTTCTATTAGTCCCATATCTTCGGGAATTTCTGTTGGGTAAATAATTGCAGCAACCGATGTGTTGGTTTGTTTCTTTTGTTGATAGGTTGAACGAAAAGAAGTTGTTACCATAGAAACAAAATCGTCGGTCATTGTTGCGTTGCAATCCTGCAATGATGTATCCTGATTTAGCTTTGATACTACCGTATTCAAATACACTGCTTCTTCTAATGAGCTGGGAGTGTCGGAATTCATTTCAGCAATTTGAATGGAATTATTTTCAGTTATAAACATATCCAACCGAGCAATACCATGCCATTCCCCTAATGAAGACATCCAAAGGAATTGTTGATAGGGAGTTAAAGAAAAATAGGATTCTATATCCGCAGGGTTATTAATGAGAATTGTACGCAATTCCTCGTAGACTTCCCCAATTGCTTCGGCAGCTTGTTGCAAACGAAGAAGTTCATTTTGAGGAAACGAGAATGGATCCAAAGAAAAATGTTGAACAGAGTTTACCCAAGGTGTATGTAAATACGGTGATGAAAGAATTATCTTCGCATACTCTTTGATGGATACTTTGTTCATTTTGTAGATAGGATTAATAGATAAAAAGAAGCCCCACAATTGCAGGGCTTATACGATTATTACGGAACTATTCTATAGGGAGTTCTTGGGAATGGAATTGCTTCTCGAATATGTTTTGCACCAGTTAACCACTTTACAACTCTTTCTAAGCCCATACCAAAACCACTATGTGGAACAGAACCAAAACGGCGTAAGTCCAAATACCAATCAAATGCTTCCATTGGCAAACCTTCTTCAATAATTCGTGCTTGTAATGCCTCAAGGTCTTCTTCTCGTTGAGATCCGCCAATGATTTCACCAGCATCCTCAGGAGCTAACATATCCATTGCCAACGCAACTAACGGATTTTCTGGATCACGTTTCATATAAAATGCTTTTACTTCTGCAGGGTAACGATGTACAATACAAGGTTTGTCGAATTGTTTCATAATTGCTTCTTCTTGAGGTGCCCCAAAATCTTCACCCCAAGGAAAATCGATATGAGTTTCAGTACCATCTGCATTTTTTTTGATGAGTTTTACATCATTTTCATTTAACCATTTTACAGCATCAGTGTAGCTCATTCTGTGGAAAGGACGTTTTACTTTTTCTAAACGCTCAATATCTCGTTCTAAAAGCACTAATTCTGGGCGGCAATCTCTTAGAACCGACTGAACAATATACTCAACTAAATCTTCTGCCAAATCCATATCGTCTTCAAGGTCGAAAAAAGCCATTTCTGGTTCAACCATCCAAAATTCTGTCAAATGTCGCCGAGTTTTCGATTTTTCCGCTCTAAAAGTTGGTCCAAACGTATATACCTTGCCATGAGCCATAGCTGTAGCTTCAGCGTACAATTGTCCAGTTTGTGCTAGAAACACTTCACCTAATTCAAAGTATTTTGTAGAAAAAAGCGTTGAAGTACCTTCACCTGCTGCAGGAGTAAAAATTGGTGAATCTTGTAGAATAAATCCGCTTTCATCGAAGAAATCTCGAATTGCTTTTACAACCCTTGCACGTACTCTCATTATAGCATGTTGACGTGTAGAACGCAACCACAAATGTCTATTTTCCATTAGAAATTCATCGCCATGTTCTTTTGGTGAAATTGGATAATCTTTCGATATTGCAAAAATGGAAACATCTGCAACATCTAGTTCAACACCAGAAGGTGAACGTTCTTCTTTACGGACTGTTCCGGTAATTTTCACAGAAGTTTCTTGACTTAGGTTGTTTGCTTTTTCAAAAATTTCTTCAGTTACTGCGCCTTTAAAAAGCACACATTGAACAATTCCAGTTCCGTCTCGA
The DNA here is from genome assembly GCA_041689575.1 of Kapaibacterium sp. (SeqCode). Classification (GTDB taxonomy): domain Bacteria; phylum Bacteroidota; class Ignavibacteria; order Kapaibacteriales; family JAEUSM01; genus JAEUSM01. The sequence continues at coordinate 8,154 of JBDNFX010000012.1, read as the reverse complement.
AGTTGAATAAATTGTAATTTTCCCTTTTTAGTTCGGTCGTACACCCAACCACGGAGTTCAACTACTTGCCCTATATACTCTGATAGGTCTTTGATATAATGAAAAGATTTGTATCTTGATTGTACTGACATACAGTAATACTTTCGGTAGTAAAAATAATAGATTCGAATAAAAGAATGTACAGACGATGGAAAGTTTATCTTAATTTTGTTTCTCAAACGTCATCGTTCTTTTCTTACCCGTAAGGCATACAAACTAAATGCATTCATATAGAACAAAAGAGCTCGATTCTTTCTATATATTCAAATTTTGGTTTCCACTTTCTGCAACTTGGTTGATGATGGCTGCAGAAAGTCCTATACTAACAGCAATTATTGCTCGGATGATAGATCCAAAGTTTAATTTAGCAGCGTATGGAGTTTCACACTCTGTTTCAATGATAATTGAATCACCTATTATTATGTTGCTTTCTGCAACAATTGCAATGGTTCATAATGGGCAGTCATTCCGTTCAATGCGTTCATTTTCGTATGCATTAAACATACTCGTAACAGTAGGAATGTTCCTTATAGTTATTCCACCAGTTTTTGATTTCGTTGCTGGTTCGTTGCTCTTTTTGCCTCCTTTAGTTGCTGAAAAAACTTATATCGGATTATGGATTTTAATTCCTTGGCCTGCGGCTATTGGGTTTAGGCGGTTTTATCAAGGACTTTTGATAAAAGCTGGAGAAACAAAACGGGTAACCTATGGAACCTTAGTAAGAATTATAGGTATTCTTATTGGCGGTTTTTCTGTAGCTCTTTTTACAAATTTCGATGGTATAGTTGTTGGGTCATTTGGACTAACACTTGGAGTAGTGTGCGAAACACTTGCAACTCGGTATATGGCTCGGAAAGTAATCCAAAAGTATAAAAATGAACAAAGTATAAAACTAACAAAAACTGATTTTATTGGTTTATCAAAATATTATTATCCCTTAGCATTAACATCGCTGATTACGATGTCTACTACACCGTTTATTACGTATTTTATAAATAAGTCGCCATTTGCGTTAGAATCTTTAGCGGTTCTTCCAGTAATTGAATCGATGATATTTATATTCAGAAGTTTTGGTTTTTCCTACACTGATGCAGCCTTGGCTTTGTTAGGAAAAGAAAATGAAAACCATAGAGCATTAAAACGCTTTGCAGTATACATTGGATTATTTACGGTGGTAGGTTTAGGGTTAGTAGCTTTTACTCCGTTTGTTGGTTTCGCCTATCAGTCTGTATATGGTTTGTCTCCACAGTTAACTCATTTCGCAATACTCCCTACCCAAATAATGGTGTTGTTTCCAGCATTAAGTGTTGTGTATGCTGTTCAAAGAGCAGTGATTATCAATATGAAACAGAACAAACACGTTACGGTTTCAGTTGTTGTTGAAATTTTAACCACTGTACTTTTAATGTCATTATTGACCTTTAATTTCAACATAACTGGTATTTACGCAGCTGCTATTTCAACAATTAGCGGCAGAATTCTAGCTTGTATTTATATGTACTTTCCCTATAAACGGATTTTACTCCAAACTAAATAAAAGACTTATTTACTGAATCGTCTGTGATACCGTTAAAAGTTTTTTCACACTATTTTGTCCCGTAGGTGCTTTATGAAATTGTCACGTTTTGTTGTTTTAATTATAATTCTACTACTATTTACAACGACTTCAAGTTATAGTCAGAATAATTCATCTCGGGGTATACCTTATTTCATTGCAAGTGTTCCAGAAGAAAATATTGGTTTTTTTTCCACTTCTTCCTTTTTAGCAGAATTAGGAGTTGGGGTCAATACAACACTGCAATCTCAAGCATGGACAAGTAGGGTAGCAGTAGGATTTACATTCTATTCTTTTACAAAGAATGATCATATCGTAGGAACTATTTTTAAAGAAGTAACTGGCGAACGATCTGCTGAGGTTCCGTTTAATCCTAATACTTCTCGATGGGAAGAATATTTTGGATATAGTAAGAACACAGAAGTAGGAACTTTTTCTTTTGGATACACTCATTTTTGCAAACACGAAATTGACAATTTCGATCCTCCCTTTTCTGACCCAATCACAATTGGAGACATTCAAAAAAGAGTTGTAATCCTTGGTGGCATCACTGGAGGTTTTCAAACGAGTGTGTTTCAACCAAATACCGATGTTACAGTACAGTTTTATGGTAAACCGCACTACAATGTGGTTCGCAGAGATTATCGCTATACTAAGGGACTCGAGGGTGTTTCTATGACACGATTACGTGGCACCTTTGAAGGAGGTACAAGAGCCAATTATACACTTTCTTCGAATATTGTTGGATATACAAAAGCATGGGGATCGGCAGGATATATAGAATCTGATAATTCGGATATTATCTCGCCAAACACATCAATTCTTTTTAATGGAAGAATTGAATTAGGACTTCAAATTAAAGGGACTGCAAACCAAATGGATATTTTCGCAGCCTACGAACAAATTACTGATGACTTTAGTTATGGTGCATTTGCAAAAGGAAGCGTTACGTCGGTAGGACTTAGAATTAAAAGCCCAACGTTCTTTTAATAGTATATAAACCCTTCTTCATTTCCAGATTTTAAAGCGTTGTTTCGGAAATATTTTTCAGATATTACAAGTGCTAAGATAGCATCAAATTCGTGCCAAGTTCGAAGTTCTTGTTTTAATAACAATGGGTACATACTGTATAGCTTTTCAAAGCAAATGGTTATATTTTTGAGTTCTTTTTTATAACCGTAGTTTTCTAACCCAATCAAGCTCGAAAGTGCTTTAGGGTACACCTCAATACATTCTACATCAAGTTGCTTTTGTATTTCATATTGAAATTTTATAGCACGAGATGTTAAACCTCCCAGAAACATTGGTGACATTGCAGAAAGTTCTCTGTCACATTTTCTAAATACATTATCTGGATATTGATCTGGGTTAAAAAAAAATAATGGAAGCGATAGAGGTGCATCGATACCTATAATTTTAGGACAATATTCAAGAATACACTTCTCAAGAAATGAATCCGCAGATTTTCCTTTTTGACTTGAATAAATGACTACTTCAAAAGAATTAACAGTTTTTATAGCGATACAAGTAGTTCCAGCAATTTGAGCACCATAATCAATTCCAGCTATAACCATACTATTTGCTATTTTCTTTTAATTGAACTATCGGTTTGGGATAGCTACACGTTTTCTTTGAGAGCCAAGGGGTATGAATAACTGAATCATCTAAATCTAATAGTTCTGGAATCCAATGGCGTACAAATTCTCCATACGGATCATAGGTTTTTGCTTGTTTAAGAATAGAAAACTTTCGAATTTCACGCGGGTCGCATCCAACTCCAGCAAGATAATTCCAGTTTCCATAATTGCTTGAAGGATCGTAATCAATTAAATGACTTTCAAAATATTCAGCACCAAAAAGCCACGGGATATTTAACTCGTGAATGAGGTAACTGGCAACATTTTGCCTCATTCTATTTGACATATACCCAGTTTGGGAAATTTCTTTCATTGCAGCATCAATAAACGGTATTCCTGTAGTTCCTTGAATCCAGTGTTGAGCAAATTCAGGAGAATATTCTTTCTTTTGTCCAAATCCTTTTAACCCTTTTGGTAAAAAAATGTTTTTACCATATTTTTGAGCAACCAATTGGAAGTAGTCTCTCCAAAAAAGTTCGTATCCCAACCAATACGTAGATTCATTTGCTTCTCGTTCTTCTTCATATCGCAGAATTTCCTCGTAAACAAATCTTGTTGAAATTGACCCAACTGACAACCAAGATGAAAATTTACTTGAATAGTTTTTTCCAAGTAAGCCGTTCCTTGTTTCCTTATAGATACTAACAGAATTTGTAGTCCAAATGTATTCTTTTACTCGTTCTTTACCCCGTTGTTCACCACCTTCAAAAAATGGATTTTCTTCACTTTCTTCGAATTGAAGTAACGGAAAGATATCTCGTATTTTGGGAAATTCCATTTCAAATCGTTGTGATTGCAACAATTGTGGCAATGGTTTTGAAATTGGCTTTGGAACCGATTTGATTAGAGTATACGGAAGAATTTCCTTTACTTTATTAAAATATTGAGTAAAGTTTTTTGGTAAGGAATCTAATGAAAATGGTAAGTCTGAAGTCTGTAAGAGGGAAGAATTCCAAAAAGAAACACTTTGTACTTTTGGAAATTTAAGAAGCATAGTATCAAGTTCAACTTCACGTTGCTTTTCTTCCCAACAATGTTCTTTTGAGTAAAAAATTGCGTCAATAGCATAGTTGTGTATGAGCTTTTCAATTTCAATTATTGGGTTTCCTTTCGCAACAAGAAGCGTTGAATTGACTGCAGTTATTTGATTGTTGATATTTTCAACTGATTCATATAAGAATTTGGCTCTATGGTGTCTAATTCTTGGAAAACCATAGTGCGAAGTTTCAAATAAATGTTCATCAAAACAAAAAAACGGTATCACATATTGAGATGATACCGTTGCTTTGTAAAAAGTTTCGTTGTCTAAAAGACGCAAATCATTTCTAAACCAAACAAGAGAAATTGAAAATTGACTCATTATTGTTGTTTTACAACCACTAACAATGTCGAACCACCGTTCCATTCAGTAACAATATAGTAAACACCATTCGATAATTGTTTCGATGAAATAGCAACAGTAATCGTATTCCCAATTTGAGGGAACTCTCCTAAAGTACTAACTAATGCTCCGGTACTATTAAATAATCTCATTCGGACTGAAGTAAGTTCTTGTTTAGTTTGAATAGTTATAATTGCATTTTCAGGAAGTGGATTTTGCGAAATAGTAACAGATACATTTTTACTTTCTAGTTCAGAAACTGAAGTTTGAGCAGAACCACCCTCTAACCAAGTAATACTTCTAAGTAACAATTCATTTTTTAGAGCTTGATTGGGAATTAGTCCTAAATTAAAGCCCCAAAGAATTGTCCTTAGATTTGTTTGTTCTCCCATTATTGCTGTTGCAAGAGAAGTTGTTTCTTCTTTTAACAAAGCTTTTGACCAAGTTTGGTTTGAAGAAAACAATGGTGTAGGAATGTATCCCTTCCCTTTGTGATGAAACAAAGGAAACAACTCTATGGGAATTTCGGAAATGGCATTAAATTCAAAAATCCCTGAATTCTGTTCTAATAAATACTTACGATTAACATCTTGATTCGTCGTAGTATCAATATCTGAATAGGTAGCACCAAACGTTGTTAAGAATGTTGTATTATCATCATCGAGACGAAGAATATTAATAGGATCATCTGCAATAAAAAGAATATCTACCTTAGAAGTAACTAGATCATTTATTGCTGCTCTATCTATTGCAGAAACATCGCCGAAAGTTCCACTGTTCCAAACGACAGTTTTAAAATTTTCATACTGTTTAAAAGTTTGTGTAAACATTTGGGTAGAAACTTCAATATAATTTAATTTATCAATTTCACTAAGCGAAGTAGAAACATCAAATATTTCCATTGTAGCATCATTAACATAATAACGTTCAGCATCTATAGAAACTACTTCAAATTGAGTATGAGTAGTTCTCAATTTGTCTGCACTAACGGCAATGACTGAAAAAGAGAATGCATTTGAAATATCGTTCGATTCTACCGTTACATTGAACGTTTTGCTGTCGTTTCCATCGACAATCAATTCTTCTGGGAAAGTTATTACCCAATCTGATAATTTACTTTTGGTAAGAGCAAGTGCTATTGTATCTTTTGTCGATTTTTCGTTTGTAATAGTAACTGGTATTGTATATAATTTGTTCTTTTGTACTAAAAGAATTTCATTTAACTTTGTTAACAATATTGGTTCGGTTCTGGAAATTTTCAAAACAGAACTGTTATCGTGATTTACAACCCATATTTCACCGTTTTGGCTTACTTTTAAACCCATAACCCCTGGTGAATTTGTAGATATAGTTTCAATTTCTGAAAAATTATTCTGGATAGAATACAATCGGATATTTCCTGTATCATAATAAGAAACATAAAGAATTCCATCACGAATATCAATTCCCACGGGAGTTTCTGTTGATGCTGGGACGACTATTTCCACAATTCCACCAATTACTTCTTTATACGATTGAATAAGCTCTGCAGAAAATGGAGGCATATCCAATTCTTCGCCTACAGCCCCACTTTTTATATCTAATCGTTTAACTTGTTTATTTCCAGCGTCTATATAATAGAGCCAGTTTGATTCTTTGTCCAAAACTAAATGTGCAGGAATACCATAATTACCCGTATTAACTGAAACATCTTTGTAACGTCGAATTATACCATCTCTGTGATCAGTTCCTCCAACTTCGTGCGGATTTTGGAAATCGTAGCTACATATATCATTATACCGAGCATCTGATACCCAGTATTTATTTCCATTATCGTGAGCAATTCCTAAATTAAATGGGCTTTGGTGAAGCATATCCAAATGAGAGCCTAACATTGGAGTTACACCTTGATGCTTTGAAGCAAATATTGCTGTATCTGCTGACCAAAGTGTTGGACCCATAAACAAATATTGATCGTAATTTACACCCAAGTAAGTTCCTTGTTGACCGTTTTGAGCCGTGGCAAAAGTACCATTCGTTCCAAAAGCAATTCCTTGTGTTCTCCACATAAAATGGCCTCTTCTTGAATCTGCTTTGGAAACAATTGATTGTTTTGGAGTAGCAATATCGTGTGCTATTGTAACGGTATGAAATCCATTATTTGCAGAATTGACTACCCATAAATCATTGGAATTAAAATACGAAGAATTAAAATCTAAATCAATTGGTCGAAGTATTCCATCATTTTCAGTTAAAACAGTTGAAACATTCCAATTTTCAGTAGCTATATTTTTTTCTAAGGACGTATTTGCTTTTTCAATAGCAGGAGCAATATGGTCTAATACAGTCGAAACACCCATAAACGGTGTCAAACCAGTTACACCAAAAAGAATATTTCCTTTATACAGAATTCGAATACCGTGAAGTAATGTTTGTTCTTTTAAGTTCGCTTTTACAAAACCAATTGAAGAAGCAACATTCCAATTCGGATCACTTATGTAGGAAAAAACAGTAGGATCAAATTCTTTTGATGTAAAAAACAGTTGAGACTTTTCTAGTTCATCTGGGCTTATTGCTATAATTTTCGCACCAACTTGTTTGAATTTATTCGTATGTTTTTTAAATTCATTCAATTGAGCAACACAATGTGTACATCCAGACCCTAAATAATTTATTAGAACAATAGGGTTATTGTAGGATTCTTCAAGTAAAGATGTCGTTTTGTTTGAAATGATAGTAGTTACTTCTTTGTACTTTAAAGAAGCTTTAGAAGTTTGTTCGTAAGTAAACGTTGATTGTGAAGGATGTGAATTTATCCCTTGGTCGGACGAAAGTAATGAAACATTCACCAGCAAAAGTACCAACAGTGTAGACCATAATTTCATAATTTAATCTCAATGAGTGAAATGAAGCAACAATAAAGATTATATAACACGTTATATGAATATATATTGTTGTATTAAAGTATGCAACAAATCTAAGGTATTTATTAGTTCAAACACTCAACTATAATGGTGAAAATTTGAAAGTAGTTCCAGTAATTCTTGCCGGAGGTATTGGTATACAGCTTTGGCCTCGATCGAGAGAAAAGAAACCAAAACAGTCAATTCACTTGATTGGCGAAGGAACTATGATTCAAAATACTGTTGTTCGACTATTACCCTTGTTTGAAGTTCAAGATATTCATATAATCACAACCCTACCTTTACAGAATTCATTGCAAGAACAATTGCCAATGATTTCAAAAGAAAATTTTATCATTGAACCGTATGCTAAGAATACTGCAACCGCATTAACCTATGCTTCTATAGTATTATCAAAGAAATATAACGATGAAATTATTTTAGTTTCATTACCTTCTGATCATTTGATTCACAATGTCGGGGAGTTTCAAAACTTTTTGGAATTAGCTATACAAACTGTTGATGAAAAGAATATGCTCGTTACTTTAGGCATAGAACCTTCCAGAGCTGAAGCAAGTTTTGGATATATCCAAATAACCGAAAAGAAAAAAGATTTAGGTGTATTTTTCGAAAAAGGTGTCCGGTATATTTCTAACTTTG
>JBDNFX010000011.1:0-5229 GCA_041689575.1 Kapaibacterium sp. (SeqCode) | reverse complement strand
TTGTAACAGAATTAGTAGAAAGTACAGCAATATAAGTAAGTGTTACTCCAATGTATCATCCAATTTTGCCATTGTTGATCGATACTTCGAGTTTATTAGAAGCAAATCCAAATGCAAACATACCAGAAGTAAATTTCGCATTTCCAGAAGACGCACAATGGCATTTATATCAAGCAACGACTATGTATTCTTCACTTTTTTCATCATTGCCAAAAGGGTGTTGGCCTTCGGAAGGTTCTGTTAGTACCAAAGCACTGCACGAAATTAAAAAGGCAGGATTCCATTGGGCTGCTACCGACGAACAAGTCCTAAAATCAACAGTTAGTTCTGAATACCAGCCATTGCAGCAATATTTTCCACATTTGTTTAATACACCATCAGGCGAAATCTCACTATTTTTTCGAGATCATACACTTTCTGATACAATTGGTTTTCTGTATAGTACTTGGAACCCCGAAGACGCAGCAAATGATTTTGTAAATAGAATTTTACATCTTCGAAATGAAATCATTTCTACTTACGGTGAAGAAGCATTAGATTCTGCTGTAATACCAATTATATTAGATGGTGAAAACTGTTGGGAGTATTATCCTGATAACGGAATCCATTTTCTACGTGCTTTGTTTAGAAAACTTATGCACCAAGATATTTCAACTGTTACATTCTCGGAAGCTTTAGAACAAAAACAAAAATCAAAATTTACATTAGACAACATCCGTGCTGGTTCTTGGATAAATGCAAACTTCAAAATCTGGATAGGTAACGAAGAAGAAAATAACGCGTGGTCGGAACTTGCAAAAGCTAGAAAAAATGTAGATGAAAGTACTGCTTCTGTTGAAAAAAAGAATGCAGCGTTGGAAGCACTCTATATTGCTGAAGGTTCAGATTGGTTTTGGTGGTATGGTGATGACCACAATGCAGAAAACAGAGATGATTTTGACGATTTATTCCGATTCTATATTGCGAAATCAAATTCAATTTTGGAACTTCCAGTTCCAAAAGAAGTTCAAACTTCACTTCGAAAAAATAGATCCTTTTATTCTGAGAACGCTCAAAAGGAGTATATAAACTTAGTAGAATCTAAAAGCAATCCAAAATCTGTTACTTGGAAAGATTCTGGTTTTATTCGTACTACACTTTCTTCAGGTTCAATTCATTCTAATATTGAGATATTAGATGTTTTTCGTTATGCTTCAGATACTTTAAACTCTTTGATTGGGTTTCGTTTAGAAACGAGTAGATCAATAGCAGAAAACGAATACATTGATATAGCTTTTTTAACTCCTAAACAGTTCAATGTAAGAATATCCAAACATTTTTGTGAAATTAACTGTGGAAGTTCTTCTATTCCAATTCAAATTTTCTATACTTATATTTCTGATTTTATTGAGCTGGGGTTCGATAGTCAATTCTTAAAACCATCCAAGGATGAAACTTCGTTACTTCAGTTTACTATTTCGGTATTTGTAAATGGAACAACAACAGTGTATCCACGTCAAAACTCGTATGTAATAAATGTTTAAGTTCCTAGAGTAACGACTACTCAATTTCTGATAAGATATATTCAATATTTGAAAGTGAAATTGATTTTAATTCAAACGGTACTTTGTTAATCGATTTCATTAACTCATCAATTACATCTTGAACTTCATCTAGTAAATTGTTCTTGAAAAGTATGATCAATTGAATATTTTTTAAAAGAATAAATTGCTGGTCAGTGTTTTCGTAAGAAACAGAATGTAAAATCTCATTTATACCATCTAAGGACTTTTGCAATTCACCAATTTCGGCTAAAGACCGATAAAAGAGTGCAGATAAAAACAACATCTCTTCTTGAGTAAATTGTTGAGAATATTCTATAAAGTGCTGAGAATACAAATTCGAAACTGTATCATATTCTTCATTCGAAATTAGTTCTAAAAATTGAAAACGAATTTCTTCATAGTCCACTTTTTGATCCTTGACTATAGAAACTAATTTCATAGAAATAGCTTCATTATCTTGTTTCAAAGTTGAAAATGATTCTCTTAAATCTATAATTTCTCCTTGAAGTACGTCTTGCTTTTCACTTATTGTCCCTGCCTGAAATAAAACATCTAAATCTGAATGTTCTAAATTGAAAAACTTTTCTATTTTTTCTGCATCAAAACTTTCTGGCAAGGAGTTTGCAATTGACTCCTGAAATGGTTTTAGCAATTTATTCGATGGGAAAGTATCTGCAGCAACGGTTGAAACAACAGCAAGCATTTCAGTTGCAAGAACTTCATCGCCATATTCTAAACTATGTGCAGCAATATAAGGAGCAATACTTGCTTTTACAAATTCATCGTCAGTGTTATCATAAAGTTGTTTTAAAAACAATGAAATTGATTGGTGTACAACGTCATTTTCTTCTTTTTCGAATATATTTTTAAAAAAAGAATAATAAATTGTCTGTGAAAATTCAAAACACGTCGTTTGAACTCCATAGAGTATTTGTGTACCTATGCTCCTAATTACTCCATATTTCCGTTGGATAGAACGGAAAGACCTAATTGCAGTTACGGGGTCGGATTGCTGTAAATGACTCGCAACAAGAATCGAAAACTTATTCCCTTCAACTGCAGCTAAGCATAATATTTGTAATTCTTCTTCTGTTAAAAGTTCAATCAACTTAGAAGTTGCTGCCTTAACACTGTTTGGAAATTGAAAGGAAGATTCAAAATTATCGATTATTTCACCTTCTTTTGTAAAAGGAGAGTTTTTCGTAAAATATCGAAAGTATTCCAAAACAGCTGAAGGGACTCCTTGACTGTTCTGAAGAACCCATTCATCTAATTTTTTTTGGGGTTTTTGGCTTGGAAAGGCAACTGATTGAATTTTTTGAATAGAATCCATATCAAAAACATTCATAGAAACAGTATTCGTAGTACTAACACTTTTTAAACCCTGAACCAGCTGGTTCATAGGTAAATTTTTATTTAACTCGGATACCCTGTAGGTTAAAACTAAAAAAACATTATACTTTTGTAACAATTGATTTAGACTAAGTAAAAATGTACAAGAAAACGAATCTAACCAATGTGCATTATCTATTATCAAAACGAACGCACAATCGATACTTTGAAATAATTTCTTAAATAATTCTAAGTATTCTTCTAATACTTTGTGTTCTGAATTATTTTCTTTTTTGCTACCTTCCGTCGATTTATTCTGTGAATATTCTTTTATATTTCTAGAAACTGATTTAATCAAATAGGGTACTTCACCCAATAGAGGTAGTAAAGCACTTAAAATTGACATACCAACATCTAAAGCAAATTTAGTTTTTGCTGTCATTTTCGAATTTTTTTGTGAAAATAGTGCTAAGGCTTCTGCTATTGGTTTTAGAGGTTGTAATTTCGAAATGTAGAAATCACCAAGAGGTGAAACACAATCAACAGAAGCTATTTTTGTTGAATTTAATAGATCTGCAGATAATTCGGCAACATAATTTAAAAAAGTAGTTTTACCAAATCCAGATTCACCTTCTATTAGAAAGACGGATCCTCTTTTTGTTTCCATTGTTCGTTGTAAAGAAGATCTAAACATACGAATCTCTTTATCTCTACCAATAATTTTTTCAATTTCAAACACAGCAATTCCTTCAGTATCTTTGGCTTAATAGTACAATTTATACAATTTTCTTCTATTATTTTCTAATTTGATGTTACTTCATATATAAAAATAGAATTTTAAACGTCTTAGCGTCATCATAGTAGAATAATCAATTCGCAAATAATTAGGTATACAAAGAAGCATGCACTCAATGAAGTTGTCGGAATTCAAATTCGATCTCCCTAAAGGAGCAATTATCGCTCAACATCCTGCAGAGCCTAGAGATTCTGCGAAAATGATGGTTTTCAACAAAGAAACTCGTCAATATGACCATAAAATCTTTAGAGACATCATTAATTATTTCCAAAAAGGGGATTGTATAGTTGTAAACGATACAAGAGTTTTTCCTGCTCGCCTATGGGGTACTAAGGAAAAAACTAATGCAGAAATTGAAGTGATGCTACTTCGTGAACTTCGTTCAACTGAAAAGATATGGGACGTTTTAGTAGAACCAGCTCGCAAGGTTCGTATTGGTAACAAAATCTATTTTGATAACTCTCGATTCTATTGTGAAGTCATTGATAATACTACATCACGTGGTCGTACAGTACGTTTTGGCTTAGAAGGCGATCTTTTTGATGAAATTAATTCTATTGGTTTTATGCCTTTACCTGATTATATTAAAAGAGTTGCCACTGAAGCTGACAAGAGCTCTTACCAATCAGTTTTTGCAGACCTAACGCGTCAACCAGCTTCTATTTCTCCACCTTCGGCTTCATTGCATTTTACTAATGAGTTAGTTGAGCAATTGATTCAAAAAGGTGTAAAATTCGCGAATGTTACAGTAAATATTGGTCAAGGAATTTTTGAATCTATTGGTGTAGAAGATTTAACAAAACATTCAATGCATTCTGAATACTTTGAAATTTCATTGAAAAATGCAGAAATCATTAACAAATCGTTAAAAGCTGGTAAAAGAGTTTGCGCTGTAGGAGCTTCTGTAGTCCGAGCATTAGAATCATCAGTTTTAGTTTCAGGAACAGTAAAAGCAAATAAAGGTTGGACTGACCGATTTATTTTCCCTCCAAATGAATTTAAAATTGCGAATATGTATATTTCCAATTTTTGCCCTTCGGCAAGTCCTTCGTTATTATTAGCTGCCTCATTTATGAAAGAAAATTGTGTTCCTGATATGATGAAATTAGCATTTGAAAAGAAGTATCGATTGTATGCTTATGGCGATGCTATACTAATTCATTAAATAAACGCTTTTACTTTTAGCTCAATTTTTTCAGTTAATTTTATTTCTATGAATCAAAGAATTACACTTTTAGAGCAGTTACGAGAAGAAGCTCAACTTGGTGGCGGTTTAAAGCGAATTGAAGCTCAACATAAAAAGGGAAAATTAACTGCAAGAGAACGAATTCAATTGTTAGTTGATGAAGATTCTTTTCAAGAAATTGATATGTTTGTTCGGCATAGATCTACAAACTTTGGTTTAGAAAAACAAAAACCTCTCGGTGACGGTGTCGTTACTGGTACTGGCACTATAAATGGAAGAACTATCTGTCTCTTTTCTCAAGATTTTACTGTTTTTGGAGGTTCGCTTTCAGAAGCGCATGCTGAAAAAATTTGTAAAATAATGGATTTAGC
>JBDNFX010000010.1:0-2100 GCA_041689575.1 Kapaibacterium sp. (SeqCode) | reverse complement strand
TCTTTATTTATTTTCACACGGTATTCAAAATGAAAAAATCGATGTGCTCTTTTTTGCTTTTGTGCGTAGTAGTGCTTATTTCTTTCTCCAACCTATATTCTATTGAATTAGGAAGAGGTGTTGTTGAATCGAATCCTGAAAATACTTTTTCCATTAGAAAATTAGATGATGGAAAGGTGATTAGTATTGTTGCGGATCAAAGCTCTGAAATAGATTTAATTTCTGGTCAAACAGTTCCTTTTTCCGTTGGAATTCTCAAAGAAAAAATGACTGTAGAATACATCATTGATGGTACAGCAAGCCCTTTTACTTTGATTTCAATTAGTATTGATTTTGGTGGAAAGCTAGGTGAATATTTAGTTGTTGGTGGTTTAGATTTTTATAATTTAACTTCAAAAACTTGCAGAGTAAATGGAACAAGGTTCAAATTTTCTCCTACTATTTTGTTTCAATCTAGAGGCGAAAATGTTTCACCGAATGTAATACAAAATACAGATTTGGTAAGAGTATTATATACAAAAGACCCAATTAACGATCAAAACATTGCTGAAACTATTGAAGTGATTGGCGGCACTTTTCACGAAGTAAAACGAACTGGCGTTGTTCGTTCATTTACTATAAATGAACTTGTAATTGGAGACCCCGTTAAAACAGATTTACAAGAAAAGATTATAGTTTCTTCACAAACAAGAATTTACGATGACAACTTTGAATCTGGAAGTAGATCATTACTAAAACCAGGAACGTTAGTAGATATTTATGCATTTTATGATACTAATGTTGTTTCTGCAAGTTTAGCGTATGAAATTCATGCAAAACCATTACCAATGTTCGATGATTTATATATTTGCGGACGGCCGTTAAGTGTAACTGCAGGATGGACGGATTCAGAATTAGGTAGGTTTAACTTATTACCAAATGCTAAATTTGCCGATTTTAGTGGTGATGGAATTACTTTATCAGAATTACTTCAAGGCGAAGCAAGATATTTCTCGGCTAAGGTAAAGAAAACTGGTGTTGATTATAATTACACAGCAGTTAAAGAAATTCCATCTATTCAAACAGAATTTTCGTTTGACGGGGATATTATAATTAACAGTCAATATTCTAATCTAGCTTTGGTAAATGTTTCTGGTGAAAGTGTTGGTTTAGAACTAAACTCAGATAAAATTTTTTATAATGGTTTAACATCTGCAACTGTAAACAATAAGTTAGTAAGAGTATCGGGTAGAAGAAATTTGAACCCGTTAATTTTTGAAAACCACAAATTTTATCTGTCTGAAGGAATGGCAATTGAAAGTATCATTCCTCAAAACAAATATGTTCTTGGTGTAATCACTAAAAGTACTGGAACATCTATTTCTGTAGATGGATGGCTTTTTGATGTAAATTCAAATTCAAAGCTTGTAAATCTAAATGGTGAACCAGGAAATATCACAGATTTTGTATCAGGGAATTATGCTCTTTTAGAAATATCGAATAACTTTATTGTAAATGCTTACCGATTTAATAGTACTGAGGTAATTGGAAGAGCTACTGAAATAAATGCTGATAATATTGTTTTAGGTGGAATATCCTTTAAAATCGGAGATGTAACTTTCTTTAGAGGACAAGGAAATCAAGCTATTTTGAGTAATACTGTTCTTAGAAATTCAGTTGTTAAGGTAGTTACTATGCATGGTTCGCAACAAGCTTTTAAGGATTATGCAGGTATAACTTTTCCAACTAGTTCTAGTACCGGTACAGTTGCACGTTATGTATATGTCTTAGATGGTCCAGGAGTACTATCTACTGAGGATGCTTCAAATGTTTCATCAACAATCTATCCAAACCCTACTTCAAATTCAGTAACTATTGCTACTACTTCTGGAATTCAATCAACAGTTGTTATCTCTACTATGTTAGGAGAAACCGTACTAACGAAAAATGGTGTTGATGGTTCTGCTACATTCCAAGTAGGTAACTTACCAATTGGTCAATACGTTGTAAAAGTATCAAACCAAAAAGGTAATACCGTATCGATGTTACAAGTTATTCGTTAAAAAAAACTTACGCTTAATAAAAAAAGCGATGGTTAGAACCATCGCTTTTTTTGTAAAC
>JBDNFX010000009.1:0-7023 GCA_041689575.1 Kapaibacterium sp. (SeqCode) | reverse complement strand
ATAAACCCAACGGGCTTAACGGCAGTAGTAACAATTCCCTTTGAACAATTTATTCCAACGGGGATAAGCAAGGGAACAATGGTAGTAGTACAAAATGCAACACAATATCAAATTACGATAGAAGTACCAATCACAACATCATTCAGCAATGGAGCAGTAATCACAGAAATTATTGGTGATGTATTGTTAGGTCAACAAGATTCAACAACAGTTACACTTACTTCCGCAGCGTGGCAAGGCACTCAATATCCGATAACGACCGCCGACGGCAGAATCGTGTTAACGGATGTTTGCTACAGTGGAGTAACCAGATATTTACTTCCAACCACCATTGGTTTTGGGATATTGTCCATCAATCCGAACCCTGCAAAAAACACTGCAACCTTCGAATTGGGACTCTTAGAAACTGGAAACGCAAGTTTTGAACTCTACGACATCTTCGGTCAAATAGTTCATTCAGCAACGTGGAACATACCACCAGTATCAAAAGGTGGAACGGATGCAGGTAGAATTACCCATCAAGTAGATGTTCGTAATCTACCGGCAGGAACATATTTCTCCGTTGTACGAACATTCTCACAACGTGAAACCAAACCTTTTATAATCACAAAATAGGAATAAATGGGTGCGGGATATTTTCGCCTCTACAATCTAACAACATATTTATATCAGAAAAGTTAAAGTAAATTATTTATATATCTTTTCGTCGAAAAGGAATATTTGTTTTTCAACCCTTTGATTTGTAATTTATGTTGCTAAAAGATTTATACTCACTAGATTTTTATCGGGAATTTTGTTCCATTGCTAATGCAGAAATTAAAGATTTTTCAGAAAAGAAATACTTAGAATTGATTTTAACCGAAGAATTTCATAGTATGGAATTGAAACAACGAATTCGACATACTGCAATTTGTTTGTCTCATTTTTTACCTAAAGATTATAGGTCAGCAGCCCAAATAATAGCAAATCTTTCAAAGGTTGTTAAAAATAAGATAGGCAAAGATCAATCGTTTGAATACATTTTTTTGGCTGATTACATTGAAGAATTTGGTGTTGAATACTTCGAAGAATCGATGAATGCTATTGAAATTGTAACTCAATGTACTTCTTGCGAATTTGCGATTCGACCATTCTTACTTTATTATTTCGACCAAACACTTAACCGTTTACTACAGTTTGCCTCGCATTCGGAAGCAAATGTTCGCCGATTCAGCTCTGAAGGCTCACGTTCACGTCTTCCTTGGGGGAAAGGAGTGCCTCAGTTGAAACTTTACCCTGAACAGGTTTTACCCATATTAGAAGTATTAAAATACGATTCTTCGGAATATGTTAGAAGAAGTGTTGCCAATAATTTGAACGATATTTCTAAAGATCACAAGGAATATTACATTCAAATTGCAACAAAATGGGCTAAAGAATCATCAGAAGTTTTACCTATTCTCCATCATTCTGCAAGAACGTTGTTAAAACAAGGAAATAAAGATATTGGTTTATTGTTTGGGTTACAAGAAAATGTTCTTGTCGTTAGTGAATGGAAATTACATTCGAAATCAGTTTCTATAGGCGACAGTTTAGAATTTTCTGTGAATGTGAAAAACAATTCAAAGAAAATTGCTGTTGCTCGAATTGAATATGTGGTCTATTTTTTGTTGAAGAATGGACAATTTGGGAGGAAGGTCTTTATGATTTCTAAAAATTCAATTGAATCTGATTCAAGTGCATTGTTTGTAAAACGGCACAGTTTCAAATTAATTACTACAAGAAAATATAATCTGGGGATTCAGAAAATGTGTATTCAAGTGAATGGAGTTGAAAGTGATATACTGGAATTTGAATTAACTGGAGATTAAAGTAATTTTAATACCCAACGAAATTGTTTTTTCTTTGGTTCTGAAGCAATTTCTAATTCACTTGGCAAGGTATCGCACGTTGGTTTTACGAAAATAATTTCAGGGCTTTTCGCAACAATATCTTTTTTCTGAAAGTTGAAGTCTAATTGATTAGAAACTGAGCGAGTATATTTTTCATAATCTTCTACATTAGTAAAAGTAGCTCGTACTTCAAATTGAGTAATTATAGAATTCGAAAAACTCACAATTAACTGCTCATTCGAAGTAGTTCCGTAATAAAAAGGAACCGTTTTTATGCCTTTATTGTCTACTGCATCACCTGTAACAGGCGCTTTAGTAAAGCCACAATATAGAATAATTTTTCCAACTTCTGCTGGAGAAGCATTTCTGTTTATATCAAATGGCATTGTACAAGCCATTGGCAATTCTCCATAATATTTAGTGGCAAATAATAACCGTTGATAATCCAATAACTCTTGTGTTTGGATAGAAGGGGAAGCAGATTTAATTTCTTGAACAATGGTACTATCATTTTTCTTATACAATGTATATGTATATGTTCTACCTACACATTGTTGTTTGAAAATATACCGAGAAGATTCTGAAATATCTATATTTTTAAATTTCAATCTGGCATCGTCAACTAATATTTTGAAAAGGATCTGTGCATCTGTTGGACTGTCAAACTTTCGTTCTTTTTGCCATCTATAAAAATCGTTTCCACGAACAAATACTGAATAATCTATTGTTGGATTTTCGTCATTTCCGTACCGAAATATTGTAATATTTTTACGAGAATTTATAGGTAAAAAAATTCGAAAACCATTATCGATTAACCATGTTTGAACAGTCGCACTATCACTTCCCCAAGGAAGTCCCTCGTGAGGGGTAGCACATGCTTGCAAAGATTGTTCCTTTTCAATATCAATAACACGTTGTTTGATTTTAGGGAATGAAGCAATATCGGAATTTCCCATTTGTTCCATAGTTATATATAATGAAGAAGAATCAACTGGTGAAAGCCCCATAGTTAATGCAGAAAAAACATTATTCATAGGCAAACACTGATTTACAAACATTACTCTTTGTTCTGATAAAGAAATGTCGAGCACTGACCACCCATTATCAAGCATCTTCAATTTCAACTTTTCGAATGCTTTAAGAGAAAGCGAAACATTGTCATATTCAATAATTTTAGTAATGCTATGTAATGTAAGTTCTTGAAAGAGAAAAGTATATTGAACTTCTTGTTTTTCTTCTAGTAAACTTGAAACTATATTACCATAACCAACAAGAGAACCTGAACCTTTGTAGATAGTATCTACAGGGATTTTGTTCGTTTTTAGTAACACTTCTAATTCATTAAAAGAAATATTCCAACGTAATTTATTCGGTAAATTACAAGGTTTTAATTGAGAAATATCGATAAAATACTTTGATTTTGATGGAGCAATTGGAGTGTCGTTATTACTTCTATTTGAAGTTATGTTTTGTTTAGTTGGTTCCCAAGAAATTTCCCAAGTAATAACACTTGGTTTCGTACTGCTTTTTTTACCAGATTTACCCTCAGTAAATTTTAGGTCAATATCAATTTGTTTTGAATCAATTACTTTAGTGAATTCTTGTTTAGTTCTTTCTAAGGTTGCAATAGTTGTTGACCAACCATTTTCATCAAGAATGTCTTTTATAGTTTCAAAAAAGAGATCACCTTGTGATTGACGAATTTTAAGTTCTCGCTTTACTGTTTTGACAACATTGTCAGAAATGGTAAAAACAATAGTGCTTTGAGTAGCTTTATCAATTAAAGTAAAAGTTTGAGTACTACCCTTTGCAGAAGAATCTAAAGTACATTGTGAACATGTCGAAAGTATAAAGCCTTTGAAAGCAACTGGTGAATCCAAAAGCGAATCTATCCTTTTGCACTGTAGGAGTTCATCTAAACTACCAGTAGAAAACAATGGAAGAGAAGATACAAAAAAAAGACATAAAAATATAAGACTATGTACCATAAGATCCTACTAAAACGAAATACCAGCTGATAATTGAACACCTCTATTTGTGTGCCAACTTACACCTGTAATGATTGGTTGAAAATCATAATACATTCCTAATTGAACTGCAATGATAGTTCTAGAATTTGTAGTACCCCATGCATAATATTGACCTTCGTTATTTGCCAATACTGCATCAGAACCAAACCCTACTCCTAAAGAACCTTGTAAAAAAATTTCTGAGTTTACAGGATAAAAACCTGAAACATCGATAGTTGTTGTTGGTCTTCGAAACGTTTCTAATGTAAATGAGGTATCAGGCGGATCAAAATCTAATGGATTTGTATTTAAGATAAAATTCAAAGGCAATTTATCTGTATTTCCAGACCTTCCAATACTAACTCCCACGTACGAAAATCGTAAAGTTGCACTTGTTGAAATTCCGTCAGAAAAATTAGTGCCTATACTTCCCCATAATGCTACATATTCTTTAGGTTTTTTAGATTGAGAATAAGCAAAATTAGAGCATAAAAGACTGACTAAGACTACGAACAAGAAATTATATATGATTTTCATTTTGAATTACATTTAAACTACAAGATACGAAAAAACTATGGTTTACCATCAAATTTGCACATCTTTCAGTGCTTTTTTAACATTGACAAAACTTAATAAAATAATTCCACTAAGAAAAAATACGATTAATGAAACTATTGCTATTCTGTAACTGTTAGAAAACTGAAGTGCAAATGCAAAAAACATTGTTCCCAACCAACTGGTGCCTTTGTCAGTAATTTCATAAAAACTAAAAAATTCCGATGCTTTTTCTTTGGGGATTATTTTTGAGAACAATGACCTGCTCAAGGCTTGTGATCCGCCTAAAACTATGGCAATTAAAACGGCAAGAATGTAAAAGCTCGTTTCATCGTAAACCCAATAATATGCTAAAGATACAGCGATTGACCACCCAATAAGTGATATAATGATTCCAATTTTTGTTGACATTTTTTCTGCAATTACTTTAAACAAAAATGAACCTGCAATTGCTATAAATTGAACCATAAGAATAACTGTTGTTAAGGTAGAAATTTCCAACTTTAATTCAATTGCTCCAAATTGAGAAGCCATGGCAATCACTGTTTGAATGCCATCATTATACAGTAAAAAAGCAATGAGAAACAATAATGTTTGAGGATATTTACGTAGTTCTCTTAGTGTTGAAAACAGTTGTTTAAAACTAAGTACAATTATAGAATTTGAATTTTGAACTTGTTTTGTAGAACCTTTTGGTAACAAGTATAACGAAACAACCGAAAACATTGCCCACCAAAGTCCTGCAGACATAATACAAAAACGAACCGCTTGACCCGTTGAAATACGTAGTGATTCGGTATTAGAAAAAATTATCAAACAAATAGCTAGGTGAATACCGCCACCTAAATAACCGAAAGCCCATCCTTTAGCAGAAAGAGCATCGTGGTCGTTGTTTGTGGCAATTTCCGGTAAATATGCATTATAAAAAACTATTGATGCACCAAAACAGAGATTTGACACAACAAACAATGCACCTAACCCAAGTAAGTTTGAATCGGGAATAAAGAACAACAAGACGGTAGATAAAGCTCCAGTAAAAGCAAAACAAAACAGAAATCGTTTTTTTGAATTGGTAGAATCAGCAATTGCCCCAAGTAATGGCAAAAGTACAACTTGAAATATCACTGATACTGAAACCAACATTGGAAAAAGACTACCGGGGTGAATAGGCTGACCAAAAAAAGAAATAGTACCATTTACAGATTTATAATCTTCTGCTAAAGCTGTTAAGAATGGTCCCATAAAAACAGTTACTACCGCAGTAACAAACGCTGAGTTTGCCCAATCGTAGAAATACCACCCAAGGTTTGTTTTCGTGTTATTATTCATTACAGTTTAGGTAAAAAAAATGCCGTAAACAAAATTACATCTCGTTTACGGCAAATATATAACATTTCGTAGCAAGTTACGATAAATCATTTGTAACATATTTTAAAAACTCAGCCTTAGTTTTGTCATTTTGGAAGGCACCAGAATATTCCGAAGTAGTTGTCGTGCTTTGAACATCCTGCGCTCCACGTGCAGCTACACAAAAATGTTTACTTTCAATTAGAACAGCAACATCTTCTGTTAAAAGAATTTTCTTTAGTGCTTCAGAAATTTGAATTGTCAAACGTTCTTGAACTTGGGGACGACGCGAGAAATAATCGACAATTCGGTTGATTTTCGATAATCCAATTACTTTTCCAGAAGAAATGTAGGCTACGTTTGCTTTACCTACTATCGGCAAAAAGTGATGTTCACAAAATGAATATACAGATATTCCTTTTTCAACAAGCATTTCACCATATCCAAATTTGTTTTCAAACAAGGTTGCTGTTGGAAATTCTTCAGGATTAAGCCCTTTAAAAATTTCATTAATATACATTTTAGCAACTCTTTTTGGAGTGCCATTCAAGGAATCATCGGTAAGATCTAAACCGATAATTTCCATAATTGATCGAAAATGTTTTTCAATTTTTTCATCGTTTGACAAAGTAAAAGCATCAGCTCTAAGTGGGGTTTGAAACGAAGTTGCAATGTGCTGGTTACCTAATTCTATTGAGTGGTCGTCGTGTTGAGAATGATGTTACCATTTAAAATAGTAGCTGAAGCGGAAGATTGTCCGTTATTCATTATAATATTATTTTTGTCGCTCAGAAGATAGAAGTTGTTCTATTTCATCAGAACGAAGTGAGTAAGAAGTACACAAGGTGTATAAATATTCCCATGTATATATTCCTGTAGAATGATCGTCTTCCCAAAAAGCCTGTAATGCGTAGTTGCCAACAGGAACTAACTGCTTTAAACTATTTTGACCGGGTTTGTTAATTTGTAACATAGGAAACGAATAATGAGTTCCCATTATGGTTTCTCCTTGGCATTGAGCACAAGGACATTTTTCACGAAGAACGGATAAGAGAATAACAAATTCTTCATTTGTATTCCATTTTATCTTAATCATATATACGTTAGGACGTTCTATAGAAGTTGGTAGTGTATTTGTCATTGTTACAAATTTGAAATGGAAAAGAATATAATTACAAAAATACATAAATAGATTTGTATATGAAACGTTATCAACATATTACGAACATGAATACTTTTCT
>JBDNFX010000008.1:0-7268 GCA_041689575.1 Kapaibacterium sp. (SeqCode) | reverse complement strand
ATTGTAACCTAGTATCAACAATGTAAAACTTTAGTATTAAGATATAGTTATGCTACGACGAATAACCCTCGGCATTGTGTTACTTTTTACAACTTTATCACTATTTAGCCAAAATAATTACGATCGGTTTATTAAAAACGAGGCCTTTGGCTACAGTGAACGTTTAAATTACGATATAAAATATAAGTTTATAAAGGCTGGTGAAGCTTCGTTTATAGTTGGTTCAAAACCAGTTTTAATGAATAATGGTAAAAACAAATGTTATGATATTCGCTTCGAAGTTAACTCTTTAAAAAGTTTAGAGTTTTTGTATAAAGTTCAAGATATTTACAAGACACTACTAGATATTGATGGAATTTATCCTTGGTTCTTTCAGCAAAGAATAAGAGAAGGCAACTACAAAAAGGACTACAAAGCTATATTCGACCACACAAACTTAAAAGCATTGACATCGGACGGTGATTTCGATATACCCTTGCACGTTCACGATATTGTTTCTGCCTTCTATTACATTAGAACTATGGACTTAGGTTCAAAAAAACGTGGTGATGTTATTAAACTTAAAAACTTTTTTGACAAAAAGACTCACGACCTTGGTGTTAAAGTCTTAGGAAAACAAACTATTGAAACAGCAGCTGGAACCTTCAATTGTGTAGTAGTTGAGCCAATGATAAAAGATGGTGGACTTTTTAAAAGTGATGGAAAAATACTTCTGTGGCTTTCTGACGATGATAGAAAAATTCCTGTAAAAGTAAGTACTAGAATTCCTATCGGTGCAATAGATGCTGAACTTACTTCTTATTCAGGATTACGTGGTCCACTTACAAGCAAGATAAATACTGTTAAATGAACTATCTATTGATAAATAGTTTAGTCATAAAAAGCCCTCAATCGAGGGCTTTTTCAATAAAGGTGAGGGTTGAAAACTTTTTGTTTGAAGAGTATTTCCGTTAGAATATAGAATAAAAGCACTAAATGGATCTTATAGTCTAACTATAAAAGTACTTTTATTTTTCGTTGCACAAACTATTTCAACGCCTATATCATCCAAATAAGTATTTTGTCCAAATTCCCTTCCGCAATTAAACTCTTTTGAATATTGACTTTTCTATTCTTCTTCACGGTCACGAATTTCGTCAGAACAAGACAAAAATGTAAAGAGACTAAAGAGTACAATCATTTTAGTGATTGAAATAATATTGAGTTTCATAATTTAGTCCCTTACTTTTGAACTATAAATTGTTTGGTGAAAACTTTAATACCATTTGAAATAGCTACAAAATACATTCCTATCGGATAGTCTCTTACATCAATTGAAAAACAATTTCCCACTGATTCAATATTTGAAAATAATTCAGTATATGTGCCGGAGTGCTAATTGTTGTCAATGCCTCTTTTGTGGGATTAGTACTGAAGGTAGAAGATCTGTTCTTAATAACCTCAAAACGATAAATATAAAGAATGAATTTGTAAAATAGCAAAGAAAGATGAAAGCATTTTTTTGTGTGAAGAAGGTTTGAACAGCATCGAAACTCTTACTTACTATCGGTTTATGGCAACTATCTTTGTTGCAAGTGTGAGATTATTACATTCTTCTAAAGTTTAACGTACGATAAATTATTAAATAAACAAAACTTTGAAAATATTTTATTTAGAATTAGCCCCCTCTCCCCAAAACGCAAGGACGCTCAATTTTGGGCGTCTCTACATCAAAAGAAAACTCCCTCGCCCCTTTGGGGAGAGGGCTGGGGAGAGGGGGATTTTTTTTTGTACAACATAGGAAAAATATATCGAAAAGACAACCAAATTAGGCGTCTACACAGATTATCAATTTATTGGGTTTCTTGTAGAGGATTTTTTATTCTTGGAATAGGTATTTGTCTGTTGAAAACAAAGGTTGGCTTAAACGAAAATCGTTGAAACCTGAAAAATCAACGAAAGTAAATTGGCGAGATGGATATGACCATTGTAAAACCTGCCTTCTATCGGATGGAAAATTTTGAATTTGGGTGTTTGCTGGTGGTCCAAATATAATGTAGACCATACCCATATCGGTCAACCAACCTTCACCAGATTGGCGAAATAACTCATTTGCACGTTCAACTCGAGCATAAAATTGTTCAAAGGCTTCATTTCGATTTGTAGTAGGAGTTGGGTCTATTTTTCTCCAAAATTCATCGAATTTTAAAAATTTTGCTTCATCAGTGTTTAACTTTTCAATCTCTTCGATTTCAGAACTTGAAGCAACATAACGAAGTTGGCGAATAGCTTTCGATATATCTTGAACAGATAATCCAGCAACAGAACGTTCAAAATATATTGACCGAGATGTTGTAAAGTATACAACATTTTTATTCTGAGATGAACTTGTTTCACCTTTTTTTAGAAATTGGATTTTAAGTGTATACCTCCCTAGAGGAATATTTTTAGGAATATCGACTTTATCGTAGTAAGGAGTAGTTTCTTTCGATATTTCAAGAGTTTTTCTTTGCGATGTGAAAACAACTTGTTTAGACTGATTTTCAACAGTTATTATTACATCAACTGTAATCGGTACGGATTGAGAATATAACTGAACGAATGAAAAGAAACCTTTAGAAAACTGTGAAATGTTATCTGATAAATGTGGTGAAATTACAAATTTAGAATCATTTTGTTCTATATCGGCTAACAACAAAATACTACTAGAGGATAGTGTACTAAAATCACTATATTTTTCAGAACGTATCTGTCGAGACTTTTGCATATTGGTTTTTGCCAATTCATCATAGACAACAACATCAATTTTATAATCGCCGGTTGTTACCGATTGAACAAATTGAATAATTTCAGAATTTCCTCTGCCATCTAAAAATGGTTCGTTTGGATTGAAAGAAAGTTTTTTCTCTTTTTTAACTGTATAGCTAGAACCTGAAGTAGTATTTTTTACAGTTATTTCCACTATGAAATGGGTATAAAAATCATTTCCAGAAGGTAGCTTTTGTAAATTTTTGAATGGAACTTGAACAAAAATATCAAGTCTATTCGAATCTAAATTTTTTCCTTTATAGATTACAACATCAAAGAAAAACTGGTCTCTTTCTAAAGAAAGTTGCGATATCTGAGCAATAACAGTTGGTACAATGAATATTGATAGTGTTATAAAAACTATGTGAAATAGTATTGACAGTTGTCTAATCATAGGTTGCAAATAGATCATGTTCTGCAGCATCTTCAATAGTAACTTCTATATAATCACCAAGAGATAATGGAGTTTTAGAACGAATATAAACTTCATTATCAACTTCTGGTGCATCGAATTCAGAACGAGCTTGATATTCACCATTGATAACTTCGTCGATAAGAACCTTCATTGTGGAACCAATTTTGTTAATATTTCTTTCTTTAGAAATTTGTTCTTGAATTTTCATTAAAGTTTCTTTTCTACCTTCTTTCACTTCTTGAGGAATTGGATCTCCTAAGATATCAGCATAAGTGTCATCTTCTTGTGAATAGGTAAAAACACCCATTCTATCTAAATAACCTCGTGAAACAAAATCGCATAATTCTTCAAAATCTTGTTCAGTCTCAGAAGGGTAGCCAACAATAAAAGTAGTACGAAGATGAATTCCTTGTACCGAAGTTTTAATAGTGTTCATTAACTCTTCTAAAGCTCTACGTGTAATTCCTCTTCTCATAGATTTTAAAACATTTGTAGAAATATGCTGCATAGGCATATCGATGTATTTACAAATATTTGGTCTGTCATTAATTACTTGAAGTATGTCGAGTGGAAATTTTGCGGGGTAGGCATACATTAACCGAATCCATTGAACTCCTTCAACATCACTTATTTTTTCCAACAAAGTAGCTAAAGTTCTTTTTTTGTAAATGTCTAAACCGTAATAAGTTGTATCTTGACCAATTATAATAATCTCTTTTACTCCATTAGCAACTAAAACCTCAGCTTCTTTTACTATTTCTTCCATTGTTCTTGAACGATGACCACCTCTCATCAATGGAATAGCACAAAAAGAGCAAGGATTGTCGCAACCTTCAGAAATTTTTAAATATGCATAGTGTTTTGGAGTAGAAAGAGAACGTTCACCTAAAAGAACGTGTTTTAAATCAGGTGAAATTGATTTAATAATTTGCGAAAAGGCTTCGGTTCCAAAGAAATGATCTACTTCAGGAATTTCTTTTTCTAATTCTGCACCATAACGTTCAGATAAACAACCTGCAACAATTAATGTTTCTAACTTACCCTTTTGTTTTCTTTTGGCTAATTCGATAATTGTATTTATACTTTCTTCTTTGGCAGCATCTATAAAACCACAAGTATTTACAATGATTGTGTCAGCTTTCGATGCATCTGCGGTATAGAGTAAATTATTTGCAGTTAACTGTCCAACTAAGATTTCTGAATCGTACGTATTTTTCGAACACCCTAAGGTTATAACCGATACTTTTTTGGGGATTAATAGAGGAACTTCTTTTGTATGCATTCTATATTTTGGGAATTGAAATGTTGATTTTTTAATAGTTTCGATGTACTTTTAAAAAGCGAAAATATTGACAGAAGAAATATCTTGCTTCAAAAATAAATTGATTTTTTACGGGACTTCTTAACCGAATAAACGTATCTATAGGAATATTTGTGTTATTTTGTACCATCACGAATGTTTTTAACATTATTCTCACTTGATTCAAAGGTATTCGAATGGTTATTTCTGGTAGGAATCCTGTAAAGGAAGCTATAGTTGCAAAACAAAAAATAGAAAAAATTTATATCCAATTTGGTGCTCAAGGACCATCTATACAAGATATAATTGTGTTCGCAAAAAAGAATGGGATAATAATCTCAACAATGGATAAACGGAAGTTTATAGATTTTGCAAAAACGAATGGTGTTGACCCTGATTCATCACAAGGAGTAATTGCATTGACTCCTTCGGTTGATTTTTTAACGTTAGAAGATCTAATGACAAAAACGTTTGAATCGGAATCTCAAACAATAGTAGCCGTTGATGGAATTACTGATCCACAAAATTTAGGAGCAATAATTCGTACAATTGAATGTTCTGGTTCTGTTGGTTTGATTATTCCAGAAACACATACTGCACCTATTAACTCAACAGTAATAAAAGCTTCTGCTGGTGCAATTGCACATTGTAATATTGCTAGAGTTCATTCATTGTCTGTTGCATTGAAAGATTTATCAAATGCTGGATTTCAAATAATAGGAACTGATGCTTCGAGCGATGTATCTTATTCTGATTTTGATTATTCTCAACCTCATTGTTTAATAATTGGTTCTGAAGGTTCGGGAATGCAACAAAATGTTAAACGACAATGTACTCAACTTTTATCAATTCCTATAAAAGGAAAAGTAGATTCTTTAAATGCATCTGTAACAACCGGGATTATTCTTTATGAGATTTTACGACAAAGAACGAATATAAAATAAGGTAATTCGTTTAAATAGTTCAATTTTATGAACTCCTATTCGTTTTTTTCTCATTATTCAAGCTTCACAGTTAATATTTCTATGAAAACACTTTTTCTTGTACTAATACTAGCTCTTTCATTCGGATTCTTTTCTTGTAGTTCAACTAAATCTGTTCAAAACAAAACTGTACCAACAAAAGATCAAGAAACAGTTCTATTGAAAACAGAAGAAAAAAATCTACTTACATTACAGTACTTTGATAATTCATCGTTAAAACAATTAGAATTGAACGGTAAAGTTATTTCTTCGGTTGATGGATCGAAACAAACAGCTTCAACAACAGTTTTAGTAAAGGATAGAGATTCTTTAGGAATGTCTATATTTGGACCATTTGGAATATTAGTTGGTCAATTGATGGCTTCCAGCTCTAATTTTGTATTCTATAATGCATTTGGAAACGAAGCAGTTGACGGAATCCCATCTGCTGAGAATATAAATTCTGTAACTGGTATGCCTATTTCATTCAACGATATATTAACCCTACTTCGTGGGGAAGTTCCCTTTGGAGAAAAGGGATATACAAAAGTAAAAAAATTAGAAACTGGCGAAACGCTCTTTTCGTATGCTGAAGTGAATCAAACTCATTTTGTTACTACTTCTCCAAATACAGACTATATTTCGCAATATCAACGAAAATCTAATGATGGCGAATTGTTGTTTCATATCCGATATAACAACTATAAAATTTTTAATAATCTTAGTATTGCAACTGAATCAATCCTTCAAATACCCAAATTGAAAACATCAATTTCATTTATTGCTGAAGAAGTATTTGTGAATCAACCATTTCAATCTAAATTAGGTTTTACAATTCCTTCCGGTGTCAAACGGAAGACCCTTAACTAATGAGTTTTTTTCGTTTTCCTTTTTTATCTATCTTCATTGGAGTACTTTTTTTTCTATTTTTAAAAAGTACTTTTAGTTTTCAAGTAGATTCTTCAGAGGCTAATGTAACTATTGAGACAAATGATTCGACATCTTCAATAAAGGATGTTAAAAAAAATTCCTCTATTGATACAATTGTGGTTTACTATGCAAAAGATAGTGCATCTTTTTCTTTAAGTAAAAAACGACTTCGCTTAAAAGGGGACGCTAACATTGTATTTGGAAAACAAAAAATAGAATCAGAAATTATTACAATTTATTTTGATAAATCGGAAATTCAATCACAATATGGAATAGATTCCAATGGTAAAAAGGTTGGTTTTCCTAAGTTTACCGACGATGGGAATGTATATGTTGGTTCAGATATTTCGTTTAATTTTAGAACGAAAGAAGGAACAGTTTCGATGGTGGAAACTAAAATAGGTGATGGCTATTATTTTGGTTCAAAAATAAAGAAAGTTTCTGAAAACGAAGCCTTTATTCAAAATGGGTGTTATACGACTTGCGACAAAGCCCATCCACATTTTTATTTTGGATCACCTGAAATGAAAGTTGTTGCAAAAGATAAAATTTTCATAGATCCTGTGATTTTGTACGTAGAAGATTTACCAATATTTATTCTTCCAATTGGTTTGTTTTTTCCTTCAAAAGGTGGAAGACAATCAGGTATAATTGTGCCATCATATTTTTTCAGTGCAAGTAGAGGGGTGATTTTACAAAATTTGGGTTACTATTTTGCAGTTTCCGATTATTTTGATACTCAAGTAAATGTCGATTTTTTTTCAAAGGGTGGTTCTATACTTAAAAGCCATAATCGATATAAAATTCGTGGTATTATGGACGGCACAATCCACGGTGAATATGGTCAAACTAGCCAAAATTCAGAAGATCCTTT
>JBDNFX010000007.1:0-20923 GCA_041689575.1 Kapaibacterium sp. (SeqCode) | reverse complement strand
ATAGCATTATTTGTAAGGTTTCTAATTACAGAACTAATCATATTCTTGTCTCCAAAAAACGAAACCTTTGGATCAATAGTGCTACGAACATTCTGAATTTTTTTGTAACTCATCGGATGGAGGAGTGAAATATTTTGAAGTGAAATTTCAGATAAATTCACTGTTTGAAGATTCAATAAGCTTCTACCAGATTGAAGTTTCGACCATTCCAACAGATTTATAAGGAGTAAATATCCATGATCAATTCCGGATTCAAGTAATGAAAAATAGTCAACAGTATCTTCATTTAACCCATCGGTCATTATTGACAAATTTTTAGAAAGCCCTTGTAAACCAACAAACACATTTTTAAGATCGTGAGCAATGATTGCTAAAACTTGATCTTTTAACTGAATTACTTCATTCCGAAAATTAATTTCTTTTGAAATTTTTACTACATTTTCAATTCGATATTGTAATTCCAGATTGTTAACAGTTGATACTATAACATCAGATACTTCTTTTAAACTATTGTAAGGAACAGAATAATCTTGAAGAGCATTTACTGAAAGTAACATCACAACGGGAAGTGTTGTTTTTTGAATTGATTTTGTGAGTAATGAAGTAGTAGAATGAGTGGAAATTCGTTCTGCAGTTTCTTCTATAACTATAACATCGTAGTTTTGTTCGTAGGTCGATTCTGTTTCAAGAACTGAAGAAGTAAATATACTAATAGAACTGAATGCTAACGATTGAAGCTTGGGTAAAAACTTACTTTTACTTGAATCTTCGTGTATGAAGAGTATTCTCAATTGTTTTATAGGTGTATCCATTTTGTCTAAGTGTATATCTACAAATATACAACAAATTAAAGAAATGCCTTCTTTGTTGTTTTTTTAACAACTTTAAATACAAAAGAATAATTGACTTATTTCGATTCTAACTTTTCTAAAGAAAGAAAATACGCTTCAACATCGTCATAAGATCCGATTTGTTTAGCCACAGAAAGAGCAAAACCACGGTACAAGGTCATAGCGTTTAGATCTTGTTGTTCTTTGCTATAATTATATAAAATTGTTGCACAAGAAATGTAAATAGGATAGGTTTCTTTTTTTATTTTCTCACCATCCTTGAATTGTTCCCCGTACAAATCGAACCGTAGATATTCTAAACGTAATTTGTTCCATATCGAAAGCAAAATCTTACCATTTTTAATTTGTATTGGCGAATATTGATACACTGTTCCTACTACGTACAAAGAGTCTTTTAATGATGACAATAATTGAGAATTAAAGGTAGAAGTAAAACTAATTGTTTTTTTAGAATATTGAAGCAAAGCAACAATAGTAGAGTGAAATGGTTCACTTAACGACCGAGTAGTTGATATGTCGTTATACATTGATGAATATGCACTTAATCCTGTTTTTGCAAATAAAGTAGTTCTGTTGTTGTTTTCGGCGAGAGTTTTTTTGTTGAACACTGGTACATCTCTTCTGATGTTTTTTGAGAATTGTAAAACTATAATTGCTTCGAATAGTTTGTCAGAATCAACAAAAAGCAACGAACCAGAAGGCGTAGAAACTAAGGTATTGTATGCAAAATTCATCATTTGTGAAGGAATTATTGCTTTGGAATATATTAAATTCGATTGAAGTGTTATTAAGGAATCGTTATTGGTCATCAAAGCAACATAGAGATTTTCTACAAGCACTCTCGGGTGATTAGGTTGTAATTTTGTTGCAGTATTTAGAAAAGAAGCTCTTTCAGCAGATAAAACAACTGAATTCCATTCACAAAAATTATATTCAAATGAATTTGGAATTTTCGTTTTCATTTCAGTTAAAATAGTATCTAAAAACAATTGTTGTTGTCGTAAGGATCTGTCTGTAACTGTAGTAATATATTTTTTAGAAGCATCGTAAAACCGCAACCATAATTCCGGAGATGTTCTTTTTTTACGAAGTTCTCCATAGAGTTCTTTTCGTTCAGTGTTACATGCTTCAATATCTTGGATGGGGTTAGTGCCTTGAGCTTTGAGAGAAGAAAATATTGAAAGGAAAAGGACTAAAGATATGATAAATTTCATATTGAATATTCAGTTATTTTTAAAAATTACAATGTTATAATATATGTACTGCTTGTTTTAATGGGACTCTTAAGAATGGACGAATCCAAGGTTTTGATAATCTTTGTGCTTCCATATATTCAGAAATACCCTTAAATTCATTTAACTTTTTACCACTACAATACAATTCAGCAGATATCGCAAATCGAAGATAAAACGGACCTTGTTCCTTGATTCGTATTTTTCGAATCTTTATTATAATGGATTCGTTTTTAGAATTTTCACAATGGAAAGTATATCGAGTAGCATACCAAATTCCCATTAAAGAAAGTCTATAATCAGAATAGGAAACATCAATTACTTTTAAAACTTCAAAATTATTATCATCGGAAAGTGTAACCACTGCTTCAGAATTTCTATCTTGAAATGCATGAACATCATAAAAAACTATTGTTTGCTTTTCAGAATGAATATTGCCCCAATACCATTGAGAAAAATGTTTATACAACGGTTCGACACCACAATTATGGTCGTGATAACCAATGCCCTTAAAAGAAGTTGTTAAAACAGTGCTGTTATATTCAATTATATCAATGGAAGCAGAAAAAGAAGTTCTAGGAGCAACAAGATTCCATAGATGTTTCCAATATTGAACAGATGTGTTTTTCATATTCAAATGTGGAATCAATTCAACAGTTCCTTTTATCCAAGTTGTCGAATCGTGTAGCTCAGTATCCAAGGAAAGACAAAAAGCGTTTTTATCTTGTTGATAAGAAAAAGAATTTTTCCCAAATCTTCCTTCGCAACAACTTGAAGAATAATCTGAATTTGTACCGAGACCTTCTTGAAAAGCTGTATAAATTCGTTTGTTCTTATGGTAAAGATTGAATGAGATACCACAGTTTTGAAAGGAAGGAATTGGCGTAGAATCGTTTTGTATAGATTCTAAATATGTTGGAGACATAGGAATACCAACAAAAAAAATGAAAACAAAGGAGTATTTTGAATCAGTTGAAATTCCATCAAAATACCACCATTCGTACGATCCTTGCTGTTGAAGATTGTGAAAAATATCTTCCTTTGAACCTAAAGAAAATTCCATATTATACTCTAACCACCCATAAATACCAAACGCTACCAGCAATAACAAAGGAAAGTGTAGTCCGAATTGCTACTGTTTTAAATAATGATTTATAAGAAGTTACTGTATCTAAGGTTGCGTCGAAGGATAAAACAGTAGCATATAATAATACAGGGAAAGTGAGTAGCAAAATATGCCAAATTCTTTCAAGAGCAAACTGCGGATGAAAGGACAGTGCCATTGGAACAAGTATTGAAATTCCAATAGCAAAGAAGAAACTTACTAAATAGAATAATGTTCTTATAGTCGGTTTGTTGGTTACATAGAACAAAAAATGAAACACCAAGAATAGAAACAATAACTTAGTATAGTTGTGAATTGATGATGGAAAATTGAGTGAAAAATTAGATATAAAATCAATATTCCAAAAAAGGTTTACAAAAACTACTATAGAAATCGCAATTGGCAAAATAGCTTGGAACCTAAATTTCATTTTGTTTTGTTTGTAGATTCCGATAGAAGTTAGAACTAAAACTACAAAAAGAAAGTGCATTTGCGGCACTAATACCGATAACAAAGAAATTAATGCACCTAAAACTATACCTTTTGTAACTGTTGGAACTAATATATAATTGTACAAAAGTGAAAGAAACAAAATAACACCTAAATACCAAGAAATTAAATATCCACATTGCTGCAAAGATTCTAAAAGTGTAAGGTGTAGTGAAAACCCTATTGATGTTATTCCTAAGACTGAAAAATATTTATATCGTAACCCTTTGCTAAAAGTAGCACTGTAGCAGAGTTTTGAAGTAAGTAAAACTGTTGTTAGAAACAATAGATAATTGAACGTTACAGTGCCTACAATTCCTTCCAAGGAAGGAATAGTTAAAAAGGTACTAATTCCAACTAAAGCTAATATTAGAATAGATATCAAGTAAAAGCCATTTACTAACAACTTTTTTGTTTTTTTATTTACTGAGCTTTTCATTGACATGGTTTTCTATCCTCATTCTTTGAACACACGAATAAGACTTTTTACGTCCATTAATAAAATTTTTAAACGGATCCAACTTATGGTATTACTGTATCAACTAATTATTTCAAGTGCATTGTTAGTTTTTTTAGGAATTGCATTTCGAAATCTCTTTACATTCCCTAAAATCAAGAAAAATCATTTGAATACAAATATACGTACTTTTCCGAAGGTTTCGATCATGGTACCTGCAAGGAATGAGGAAAAATGTGTAAAAGAATGTGTAGAGTCGCTACTTTTGCTAAATTATCCGAACTTTGAAGTAATAGTATTAGATGATAATTCCACCGACCGTACCCCAATTATACTGAATGAACTACAACAGCGATTTCCTACGAAACTTACGGTAGTAACAGGTCAACCTTTATCAAAAGGATGGATAGGCAAGCCTTGGGCTTGTCATCAACTTTCTTCGGTTGCAAAAGGGGAACTTTACCTTTTTACTGATGCCGATACACTCCATTCTGTTGAATCTTTAACGTCGGTAGTTTCGTATTTTCAGGAAAAGGAATTAGATTTTATGTCGATGATTCCTTTTGAAAGAATGGATTCTTGGGCTGAAGCAACTATCATCCCAATGATTCACTTCCTCTATTTTGCTTATTTACCAAATGAATGGATTACAAAAAAGCGTTCAGTTTCTGTTTCAGCAGCAAATGGACAGTATATGTTTTTCAAAGCAAGTGTTTATCACACAATAAATGGACACAATGCGGTAAAAAATAATGTTGTTGAAGATGTGTTTCTTGCAAAGACAGTAAAAAAAGCAGGATTTAAAATTGGGTTAGTAAATGGATCTGAAATAGTAATTTGCAAAATGTATTCCAATTTCAAAGAAACTTTTGAAGGATTTTCAAAAAACTTCTTTCCTGGAATGTCCTATAAGTATACAATTATGATTTTGTTTTTGGTTCACTTTGCCTTGTTGTTTGTGGCTCCAATATTCTTTATAGTTGCGGCAGTAATTTTACAAGATTATTCACTTGAACTATTTTGGTTACCACTTTCACAATATGTAATAGTTACTCTTATTCGATCTTTCATAACTTTTACATTTTCTATGCCTATATATCAAATGTTTTTACATCCTTTGTCAGCAGTATTAACTATTGGCATTGGGTTAAATTCCATTCGTTGGTCCCGATCGAAGATAGAATGGAAAGGAAGAAAATATACCAAGGAAGAAACTATTCAAAGTTAAAGTAAATGTTTTCGAATAATTTCACTAATAATTTGTGAAGTACCTAAGGATTTATGTAACAACTCTTTTGATGTTGTTTGAATATGTTCTACCCAATGTTTGTCTGTTAGAACCTTCGTTAAGACTGCTTCAATATCTTTTGAATTTTCCACAATTGTTACAAAACCATTTTTGACATAATTTGTTGTATCGGGTGAGTTTCTATATTTTGGACCACAAAAAACAGGAATCCCAAACGCTAAAGCTTCTGTTGTGGAATGCACACATCGTCGAAAACCACCACCAATAAATGCAATGCTTGCAATGCTATAAATCGATAAAAGTTTATCTATCGAATCGACAATGACGATATCAGTACGAGGGGTTTCTTCACTTTGTAGATTACTCAAGCGTAATGATTCAGGAAATATCTGTTGTAAACGAGCTACTGTTAACTCGGTAGGTTTATGTGGAACAATGATACAATGAAACCTTTTAAGAATTTTTTGAGGTATATCCTTGAGCAGATTTTCTTCAATTTCCCAAGAACTACCAAGGACTATAACTGGTTTGTTTGGAATTTTATAGAATAAAAATGGTTCCTGTTTCAATACTTTTTCTATTATTCTATCAATTCGAGTATCTGCGGATAAATACACATTCGAAGTGCCTAAAAGCGATTCAAAAAGTGTAGTTTCTCTTTGGTTCACACAGTAAATACCCATTGCGGGTTGCAGTAAATCTTTTAAAAATTTTTTCCCAATAAGTTCCCATAACATAGATCGAGGATATGTAGCATTTATGAAATAAAACGGAATCCCCTTTTTGAAAAGTATTGTCAATAAATTTGGCCAAATATCATATCGTACAAAAACCACTACACTTGGACAAATAGTTGAAACAAATTCAGACATAGTACCAAAAGTATCAATTGGTAGATACGTTACAAAATCTACATAAGCATATTCCTTTTGATTTTCATAACCTGAAGGTGAAAAGAAAGTAACTATTATTTGATATAGCGAATTATCGACTTTTCGGAGGTATTCAATTACTGGTTTTGCTTGTTCAAATTCACCCATTGAAGAAGCATGAACCCAAAGCACTTTTTTAGAGGAAGAGAATTCTTTAGATTTTTTTTGAAACTGTGAGATAGTTTCTTTTCTAAGGAAAAATGAACGAGAAAAAAATGCCCCAACATTGAAAATAATCCTCAGTAATGGGGCGATTATAAATCTATAGAAAAAAAACATGGTTATTGAGAAGTAAATTTAGGCAATCTTTTCTCTAAAAATGCACTTGTGCCTTCTTTAAAGTCTGTAGTCCCACAAAGATTTCCAAAGATGTTCGCTTCTACATCCATACCATTTATTTCTGGGTTTGTCGCTGCACGAATAGCAACTAACGAAGCACGAACAGCAAGTTGACCTTTTGAAGAAACTATATCGATAAAAGATTCTACTTTTAAAAGTAATTCTTCTAACGGACATACAGCATTTACTAATCCAATGGATTTTGCTTCAGCTGCTGTGATTATATTTCCTGAAATTGTTAATTCAATTGCTTTTGCAACACCAACTATTTTTGGAAGCCTTTGAGTTCCGCCATAACCGGGAATAATACCTAAAGAAACTTCAGGTTGAGCGAATTTTGCATTTTCTGAAGCAAAACGAATATGAGCCGACATTGCAAGTTCGCAACCACCACCTAATGCAAAACCATTTACAGCTGCAATAACAGGAATTGGGAATTGTTCGATTCTTGTAAATACCGATTGTCCAAATTCAGCAAATGATTTTCCAGTTGAACCGTTTTGTTCATTAAGTTGTGCAATGTCTGCCCCTGCTGCAAATGATTTTGGTCCACTACCGGTAATTACTAAACATGTACATTCATTCAAATCATTTTCTACTATTGTAAGTGCATTGTTCAATTCTTTTAGGACTGTAGCATTCAAAGCATTTAATTTTTCTGGTCTATTGAGTGTTATAATATAATAAGAAAGTTTCTTTTCAAGAAGTATTGTTGTAAATTCCATAATGTAGGTCTCGATGTGAACAAATTGAATAGCGTAAACAAATGTACAACTTTGAAATGATTTTTCATAATGGAACAAAATATTTTAGAAAATAGAAACAAATTTTACCAAATAATTCAACGTAGAAATATTGAATATTTCATTGTGCTTTTCTTTTTGTCTATTCTAACGTTTCTCTATAGTAGTTTTCTTGATTTAATTCCTATTGTACTTGTTTCAGTAGGAACTTCAGGAATAGGTTATGGTCTTGCTTTGGTAAGAGAATATAGGAGGTTTCTTTTACCAACAGACAAAAAACGCATTATCCAAAATGCTGTAGAATCGACGATATTTTCAGTTGTAATTATCACAATAGGAATACTTTCTTTTACTCAATATTTTGATCAGTTACTATTTAATGGTTATACTTCCTTAGGAATTTTTATATTTGTATTCTCAACAGCTTGGGGAGAAAATAGTACTCGAAGAAAATATCTTGCATCAATTTCGTTTGAACAACTATCGATAGTTTTAGCAAATACGCCAAAATCTCTTTTCTCATTGATTGAAAATCAGAAAAAATAGCATAAAACAATGAATAAACTACATACATTTTTCTTTAGAATATTTACACCTTTTATTGTAAGTATACTGGTATTGTCATTTACATTACCTTCAGATATATATTCAAAATCTTCCTATTCTTCTTTTTCAGTATTGAAACAAAAACCAAAAAAGAAGTCAAAAAAATCGTCAAATAAATCGAATAAGAGTAAAAAATCGAAAAAAAGTTATAAATCTAAATCTAAAAAATCATCTTCATCGAATTCAACAGTTACTACTAAAAAAACTTCATCAGTATCTGGTTTAGAAGATATTCGTACTGCTCCAAGTGGTTCAATATTAACTTCTTTTGAATTGATTTCTGAAGAAAAAATTACTTCTGGTCTTTTTTATAGAACATATTCTGCAAATGTAGGTAGTTCAAAACACATTGCTCACGTACTTGAAATGGATTGTGCTAACAAAGCAAATGAGATAAAAGTTGTGAAAGGGAAAGACCTTGTAGACGGTTTAGAACGCTTGTCAACAATGATTACTCGAGTAAATACTACTAGTAAAATTGAAAAACTCATCGGCGCTGTTAATGCTAATTTTTGGCGAGCCGAAGATGACACACCCATAGGTCCTACGGTTATAAATGGTGAAGTAGTAGAGATGAATTCTTATAAAAAGTGGACAAGTGGATTTTTTGACAAAGATAACAGATTACACATTGGAAGTTTTGAGTTGACGGGGAAATTAGATTGTTCAAATGGAAACAAATACCAAATTAGCGATGTAAATTTCAGAAAAGATTCTTTAGGAATTGTGTTATATAACGAATATGCAGGTAATGAAATTCCGTTTGTTAAAGAAACAGATATTACAAAGGAATTAGAAGCACGTTTAAAAAGTGATTCTATATTAAAAATTGTTGGTGATGATACAGAAGATGAACGAACGATTGATGAGTTAAAACGTGATGTATTACTTTCGCGCCAAGCACGGAAAATTGACAACACAACACCAAAAATACTGTTGCGATATTTAAAGTCTCCTGCGGTTAATCAAGAAACTAAATGTTTGGTAATCGATGCAGTATCTGAAGGAATAGTCAATATGCCTATTCGTGGTTGTGTTGTGACCTTTGGAAAACAATACGATATTTCTGAATTGCCTAAAATTGGCGATACCGTCGTTGTAAAATTTTCTACATCAGAAACTGCAAAAATTCCATTTTATAACGCAGTTTGCGGGACACCACGATTAGTTCGTAATGGCGTTCCCAAACATGAAGCAAGAGAAGAAGGTTCTCGGTCAACTAGGTTTATTGATCACCCTCTTCCACGTACAGCTATTGGAACTGATAAAAAACAAACTGTAGTGTACATTGTAACCATTGAACCAACGAAATCCTTAAGCGGTACAAAAGGTGCTTCCTTGTCAGTATTGTCTTCTCTTATGAATGAGATTGGTTGTTATAATGCAATGAATTTAGATGGTGGCGGATCAACTGGAATGATGGTTCAAAACAAAAATGTTTTGTTCCCATCTTCTTCCTCAACAGGTCGGAGTATTTCTGTTGGTTTAGGAGTGGCTATTAAAAATATGGTCTATTCACCCAAAAAACAATCTTCCCGGTAATTCCCAAAGGATAGGTTATGCTCTATATTTATGGATTCTTTTGTGTTGTAGGGTCAATACTACTTGGCTTTTCACTTTTTGGAGGTCATGATTCTGACGGGGATATAGGTCACACAGATATTGACTTCGATGCTGGTTCAGACCTTCACTTAGATGCAGATCTTCACGTTGGTGTAGAAACCGACGTGACTGTTACAGGTAACACCGATATGATTATTCATGGGGAAACTGGTTTAGGTGATTCAATTCTTAGTTTCCTTTCCGTTCGAAATTTAATGTTTTTTGGGGCTTTTTTCGGCGCTACAGGTTTAACCTTAAGTTTCTTGAACTTTCCTTCTTTTTTAACATTCATTTCATCCTTTGGTGTTGGTGCAACCCTTGGAGTAAGTTCTCATTTCATTTTTAGTTATTTAAAAAATAATGAAATTTTAGAAGAATCCTCATTATCAGATTTTGTTGGAATGACAGGCGTAGTATCGGTTCCTGTTTCAAAAAATCGATCTGGTAAAATTGTTGTAACTCATAAAGGAAGAACCGTTCATATTCTCGCAGTTTTAGAAGAAGATGAAGTTGATACAATGGCAAATGTAGGTGAAATGGTGTATATTGTTTCAATGCGTTCTGATAAAGCATCCATAATTGTATATAAAGATATTTCGTTATCAATTTAGAAAGGAATTATATGGCAGATTTATTTAGCTTTATGTTTTCAGTTGGAGTTTTCATTTTTGTTGGATTCTTAATACTACTAATATTTGTTAAAAAATTATTAGTAATATGCCATCCGAATGAAATAGTAATATTGTCAGGTAGGAAACGAAAATTACCAGACGGAAGTTTTGTTGGTTACAGGATTATTCGTGGAGGTAGAGCCTTACGGATGCCAATTATTGAAAAAGCGGCAAGAATGTCTTTGGAAATTATTCCGATAGAATTACAAGTATCTAATTGTTATTCTAAAGGTGGGATTCCATTGAATGTTAATGCAATAGCGAATATCAAAATTGATTCTAAAGAACCAACGCTTGGTAATTCAGTAGAACGTTTCTTAGGTATGAAGCGTGAAGAAATTCTACAAATTGCAAAAGATACTCTCGAAGGTAATTTGCGTGGGGTACTTGCTTCACTAACTCCTGAAGAAGTAAATGACGACCGTTTGAAATTTGCTCATACACTTATTGATGAAGCAGAAGAAGATTTAAGACAATTAGGTCTACAACTTGATACATTGAAAATTCAAAATGTAGTAGATGAAGCTGGTTATTTGGATTCAATTGGTAGAAGAAAAACTGCAGAAGTACTTTCCCAAGCGCGTACAGCAGAAGCAGAACGTCAAGCAGAAGCAGAAGAGTCAGAAGCACTTTCTCGCCAAACGGCAGAAGTTGCAAAAGCAAAATCGGAACTTGCTATTAAAAATGCTCAAATTAATAAAGATCGTGAAATTCGAGTTAATCAAACATTAGCTCAACAACAAGTTGAAATTGAAAACAACAATCTTCGTATCAAAAAAGCAGAATTAGAAAAAATTGCAATCATCAAAGAAAACGAAGCTGAAATTGCTGGTGAAATTACTAGAGTAAAATACCAACAAGAAATGGAACAAGAACGTATTTCTTTACAACAACGCCGATTAATGGCAGATGTTATTGAACCTGCAAGAGCTAAAAAAGAAGCAATCGTATTGGAAGCACAAGGACAAGCTGCTCTGATATTAGAAAGTGGAAATGCGAATTTAGAAATTTTCAGAAAAACTGCTGATTTGTTCCAAAAAGCTGGAACAGATGCAGAAAGAATTATGATTCTAAACATGTTCCCTAAAATTCTGGAACAGTTAACTTCTGTTGTTCAAGATATTACTATTGACAGAATTTCAGTTATTGACAATGGTGGCGGCAGTGGCGATGGCTCTGGTTTGTCGAAAGTGATAAATCAACTACCTTCTGCTGTTGTTAACTTTGGTGAAGTAATCAAAAATGCAACGGGAATTGATATTTTTAAACAATTGCAAGATTCAAAACAACTTGAAAAAGCTGAATAAAATCACCACAATTCCAATACATTTAAAAGCCTACTGAATCACTTTCGGTAGGCTTTTTTTTATAAGGAATGTAATGTGAATTGATCAGATTTTTTTAATTTCGAAACAACTAATTCATACGAATTATCTATAAGTTTTCGTATTACCATATCAGATAAACATTCTTCCATTGGGATAGTTGCCCAATGTTGTTTGTTCATGTGGTAGCCGGGTTTTACACAGGTGTATTCACTTTGTAATTCTGCATTGTCTTCGGGTTTGATTTTTAGATTCAACGACACAGCATCGGGAACATCT
This sequence comes from Kapaibacterium sp. (SeqCode), assembly GCA_041689575.1. Taxonomy (GTDB): domain Bacteria; phylum Bacteroidota; class Ignavibacteria; order Kapaibacteriales; family JAEUSM01; genus JAEUSM01. Next base: position 9,043 of record JBDNFX010000007.1, on the reverse strand, counting down.
ACCAAAAGAAACATTTTGCCCATTACTTTGAAAACTAAGGTTCTTTCGTCAAAGGGAAATTCAGCGGTAACTCCCTTTTTTGCACTACAATGTGCTTCTAAATCTTGGAATGTCATTTTTTACCTACATTAAAAGTATGGATACTTCGTTTACAATTATATGCGTACTAAAACTATCTCGGCAAATTCTTCCTTGTCAAAAGGTACTATAAAGGGTAGTTCCTTCTTGAGTATCGCCCATCAACGATTTGCAATACTCCTACCACTTACGAACACTAACCCAGACCCCCTACTAAATAAATTCATTAGTTTTCAATTTCATACTAATTTACTAAATTTATTTAACAAGAGCATAACACTATGTATAAACCAAAATTTTCGATAGATTCGAACAACGTTCATTCTACCCTTTCTCAGTATATGTTAGCCGATGGTTTTGACTATGTACTTGATGATAAAAAAAGTAGTGATGGATATTTTGTCGACGCTCGTTCTGGCAAAAAATATTTAGATTTCTTTTCTTGTTTTGCGTCGGTCCCATTAGCAATGAATCATCCAAAATTAGCTCAAGATGACTTTGTAAAATATCTTGGAACCGTAGCTTTACACAAGCCTTCAAATTCTGATGTTTATTCAGAAGTAATGGCTTCATTTGTAAAAACGTTATTCGTACTATGTTTACCAAAAGAATTTAAGTACAGTTTCTTTATTGAAGGTGGAGCTTTAGCAATTGAAAATGCTATAAAAGCTGCCTTTGATTGGAAAGTTCGTCAAAATTTCAGAAAAGGTTATACTTCCGAAAAAGGAACAAAGGTTTTACATTTCGAACAAGCCTTCCATGGAAGAACCGGTTATACAATGTCGTTAACAAATACTGATCCTAAAAAAGTAAAGTATTTCCCTAAATTCGATTGGCCCCGTGTTTTAAATCCGTTTATTACGTTTCCTTTGAATGAAGAAAATTTACAAGCAGTAATTAACGCAGAAGAACTTTCAATTGCTCAAATTAAAATGGCGTTCCGTGAAAACAAGGACGATATTGCTGCAATTATTCTTGAACCTATTCAGGGTGAAGGTGGAGACAATCACTTTAGACCTGAATTTTTGAAGCAACTGCGACAAATTGCTGATGAAGAAGAAGCTTTGTTGATATTTGATGAAGTTCAAACAGGAGTTGGTATAACAGGTACAATGTGGGCGTTTCAACAATTAGGTGTTGTCCCTGACATTATTACATTTGGGAAAAAGATGCAAGTTTGTGGAATGGCAGTAACTTCGAGAATTGACTCTGAACCAGAAAATGTATTTAAAGTTTCTTCACGTATAAATTCAACATGGGGCGGAAGCTTAGTCGATATGGCAAGGGTTACAAGATATCTTGAAATAATTGACGAAGAAAATCTTGTCAACAATGCCAAAGTAACTGGAGCATATCTTTTAGAGCAGTTACATTACTTACAAGCAGAATTTCCTACAGTAGTTTCTTCTTCAAGAGGAAGGGGACTCTATTGTGCATTTACAATGAAAACACCAGAATTACGAAATTCTTTAGTGAAAAAATGCTTTAATAATGGATTGTTCGTAATTGGTTCAGGTACTCAATCGATGCGATTTAGACCTACATTAGATGTAACCAAGGAACACATCTCAAAAGGCATTGAAATTATTAAAAGCTCATTAAAACAGATTATCTAATATCTGTTTAGTAGCCTTAGTTCAAAAGGAAACCCCCATTTGCAAGTTACGAATGGGGGTTATTTTTTTTGGAAAATGAATACTTCTTCAATTTAAAATCGAACTATTTACGATAAAACTGTTTCGGATTCAGTTACCTTAGGTGATGTTTGTTCACCCCGAACTTGGTTCTTTATCCATGTTTTGTTATTAGGATCTTTTAAATCCTTCGGCACTGGGCGTAGTTTCCAAATTAAGCCAACCATAGATAGGAATTTAAGGACATAAAAAGTTATGTCTATTTCATACCAGAAAAACCCATTTCTTGCTGAAGCTTGGAAACGATGGTGGTTGTTATGCCAACCTTCGCCTAAAGTAACTAAAGAAAGTATGAAATTATTTCTGCTTGTATCGGTAGTAGAATAACGACGTTTACCCCAAGTGTGTGATAAAGAGTTAATGGTAAATGTACCATGCCATAAGAATGTAGTAGAAATTGCAAATCCCCACAACAACCCAGGCCAACCAAATATTAACGTAATTAGTGCAGCATACGTAATAGGGGCAATTTGCCAATATTTATTCAAAAACACCAATTCAGGAAATTTCGCAAAATCTCGAATCATAGCTTCGTTCGTTCCTTTATATATTGGGGAAAGAACCCAACCTGCATGAGAATGCCAAAAACCTAATTTAGGTGAATGAACATCTCCTTCTAAATCGGAATGAGCATGGTGATGTCGGTGATGTGCAGCCCACCAAAGTATACCTTTTTGGGAAGAAGTCATAGCCATAAATGCTATGATAAATTGAAACCATCTTGATGTTTCGTACGTTTTATGCGAAAAATAACGATGATATCCTCCTGTGACAAAAAACATTCGTAAGTAATAAGAACCTACAGCTAAGCCTACGTACCACCAATGAAAATCTATAAAAAATGCTATAAAGCATGACAAGTGAACCCCCCAAAAAAGCAATGTGCTGTTTTGTGTCAATTGATAAGGAATATACTTTTTAAATGACATATTATACTTGATTTAGTAATAAAAATCGAAAACAACCTACTATAGAAACAACAATATCTCGGTAAATGCTAATCAAATATTTGCAAATTCTATTGTTCATTGCAATATATGATTTTGTTGTAATACGTTATTAACGTATATACAGCACTATAATTATTCACTAAAAACACTAAACAACTATAAATTCGTTATATTTTGTTGTTTCTATCTACGTATTCTACGAATGAATTTAACAAAAGTACAACATACTTCGTTCCCAACTTTACAGTTCGTCGATCTCGACGGAACACTTATAGCAACTGATTGTCTATGGGAATCTTTCTTGATTTTCATAAAAAGAAATCCATTAAATGGATTTTTGGCTATTTGGTGGTTACTCACAGGCGGAAAAGCACATTTAAAACATTCTATTGCAACAAAGGTTAATCTTGATGCTCGATTGTTACCATACAATTTAGAAGTCTTGGAGTTTCTGCAGGTTCAAAAAAAACAAGGTGCAACCTTAGTTTTAGCAACTGCAAGCAATTCTATCTATGCAAATGCAATAGCAGAACACTGTGGTATTTTCGACGATGTCATTGCATCAAATGAAACGACAAATGTTCGTGGGTCTACCAAAACTTCTCATTTACTCGACTATGCAAAAGGTCAAGAATTTGCATACTATGGAAATAGCAGTGTGGACATTCCCGTTTGGGAATCAAGTTCTGTTGCTGTAGTTGTAAGCCCGTCCGTTGGATTAGCAAACAAAGCTAAAACCGAATCGAATACAGTTCTACATATCTCTCAAAATTATTCCTTTCTAAAAGCACTCATAAAACAGTTACGAATTTACCAATGGGTAAAAAACGTACTGATATTTGTGCCATTATTTTTGGCACACAAAGTAAGTTTAGGTTTGTGGTTTGATGGTTTATTAGCATTTTTTGCATTTGGTTTTGCTGCCTCGAGTGTTTATGTTCTCAATGATTTATTAGATTTAGAATCTGACCGGCAGCACCAACGAAAAAAGAACAGACCATTCGCAGCTGGAATTTTATCAATACCTTTTGGTATCGCATTATTCCCGCTGCTGTTAGCAATTTCTTTTTCTATTTCTGCATTCTTTCTTCCTCCTTTGTTTACTTTGTTTTTGGGTATATATGTATTCATTACAACCTTGTATTCTTTTATACTTAAAAAATTGGCTATAATAGATGTATTAACCTTGTCTTGGTTATATACTCATAGAGTTTTCGCCGGAGCAATTGCAACCGATACTTCCATTTCGCCTTGGTTATTACTGTTTTCTATTTTCTTATTCTTATCGTTAGCATTTGTAAAACGATATTCTGAATTGTTGTTAGCGGTGGAACAAAACAAAAAGAAAGCATCAGGGCGTGGGTATGTAACTGCAGATTCTCCACTTATTGCAAGTGTTGGACCAATTAGCGGATATTTAGGTATTTTTGTTTTCTTCTTATATGTAAACTCTCCAGAAGTGGTTGCTTTGTATTCTTTTCCTATGTTGTTATGGTTGGCTGGTCCGTTGTTGCTCTATTGGATTTCACGTATTTGGATAATTACCATACGTGGAAATATGCACGACGATCCTATAGTATTTACAATGAAAGACCCAATAAGTTACGCTATTGGAGTTTGTGTTATTGTTGTTGTTTACCTTGCTAGTGTTATTCCTAAACTAACCTTTTTTACCCAATGAGTTATACTGCTTTTTCAATAGATGACGCCTTAAAACAACCTTTGAACACAACAATTCTTCAATTGTCGAGACAACATTTGAATGAACTTCCATCTACGATTGGATTGTTGAAAAATGTAAATGTGCTCAATTTGTGGTTGAACAACCTTACTTTGTTACCAAACGAGATTGAGGAATTGGGATATTTGCTTACCATAGATATAAGTAACAACAACTTTACCTCGCTTCCTGAAATCCTTTTTTCTAAAAAGCTAGTTCATTTAAAGAATATAAACGCTCGATTTTTAGATTTAAAAGAACTTTCTCCACAGATAGGACAAATTCAGCTTTTAGAATATTTAGATATTACTGGGAATAAAATTTCTTCTCTACCGGAAGAAATTGGGTTGTTGTCGAATTTAAAAAACTTACGGTTAAGCCAAAACAACTTAACTACCCTACCAGATTCTTTACTGAACTGCACTAAACTCACTACACTACATATACGTAGTAATCCTCTTTTAGATAAAGAAGATATTAAGTCTAAAGTTCCAGAAACTTGTGTAATTGTTTTTTAGAATGAATACTTATCAATCTTGGGGAAGGATTCCCAAAGCTGAACAAACTGTTTCTACTGTTTTATGGAAAGAAGAATTATCCGAACTTGTTTCTAATTCTGCTTGTACCCTTCCGTATGGACTGGGGAGAAGTTATGGCGATTCTTGTTTGAATGATGGAAACGAACTCGTCGATATTTCTTCTTTGAATAGATTTGTAACTTTTGATGTAACTACCGGAATACTTACTTGTGAAGCTGGGGTTTCCTTTGCTGAGATAATAGAAGCATTTTTACCCTTAGGTTGGTTCTTACCAGTTACTCCCGGCACAAAGTATGTTACCGTAGGAGGAGCAATTGCGAATGATGTTCATGGTAAAAACCATCATATTGAAGGCACAATTGGCGAACATATCAAAACATTGACACTCTTTCGTTCAGGTCAACAATTTATAGAATGTTCAAGGGTTGAAAATAAAGAATTATTTTCAGCTACCATTGGTGGATTGGGATTAACAGGGATAATTATTCAGGCAACATTGCAGTTGAAAAAAGTTCATAATGAATTTATTTCAATGGAAAGTATAAAATTTAAAGGTCTTGATGATTTTTTTGATCTTAATGAAGAATCGGAAAAAAACTTTGAATACACCGTTTCTTGGATTGATTGTACTTCTACAGGTAAGAACTTAGGTAGAGGATTATATATGCGAGGAAATCATTCGATAATATCACATCCACAATTAGAATTTAAAAAACCAACATTGCGATTCCCATTCGAAGCTCCTAAATGGTTGTTAAATACTACCTCAATTAAAGCCTTCAATTTTTTGTATTACAACAAACAATTTTCAAAAAAAACTACTAATGAAGTTGAGTATAACCCATTCTTTTATCCTTTAGATTTTGTATTGGAATGGAATAAAATGTATGGGGAAGTAGGGTTCTATCAGTTTCAATGTGTCATTCCCTTTGGAGATGAACGAAATGGAATAAAAAAACTCTTAACAGCAATTGCTAATTCAGGGAAAGCATCATTTTTAGCTGTCTTAAAATCATTTGGGAAAAAAGTTTCGCCAGGTATGCTTTCATTTCCGTCATCAGGAATTACCTTAGCACTTGATTTTAGAAATGATGGAATATCTACAGTGAAATTATTACATCAATTAGAAGAAATAGTTGCCGAGTACAATGGGAAAATGTACCCTGCAAAAGATGCCACTATGAGACCCAAGTATTTTCAACAATTCTACCCACAATGGGAACAATTTTCAACCTTCATCGATCCCAAACTAAGCTCTTCGTTTTGGAGAAGAGTTACACAAAAATAATATTTTATACTAATTGTAGTAATTCTAAATTATTTTCGTATATTTGTAAAACATTTATTACGAATATAAGGTGTTCTTATGGGAAGCAATTTTAATCCAGATGCGTTTAAACGATTGAACGATTTAGCAGTTATGCTCTACGGTGGTTTGCCAGAATTAGCACGACACATGGGCAAAGCACACACTTATTTCTATACATATAAGAATAAAAACGCAAGTTTTGGAAGCAAATTTTTTGCTGAATTAGAAAATAAAGGTGGAATCAGCGCAAAATATATCCAATATGGAATTGGAACCCCATTTTCAGAAACTGAAATGGGAACAGTCCTACGTGCTAAATACGAAGAAGATATTAAGCAAATGATAGACTTGGACGAAGATACTTCTTACACTGTTAGAAAAGCGTCTTCTAATCAAACAAATTTTTCTGCTTCTTCTCTTAAAGAGTTATTCGATGTTGCACCTTCACCGTTCTATGTTCCTGAGATGTTGTTTAGCCTACGTGCAGGGTCTCCTACTATTAATCTTTCTACTGAAGTTTCTGGGTATAGAAATATGTCAGGAACATTTATAGCTACTATTTCGGGTGATAGTATGGCAGATTATGGTATGTCCGATGGTGATCAAATACTATTAAAACGAACATCGCAATTCCGCAATGGCGATGTAATTGCAGCTCGAATAAATGATTCGTTAACCCTAAAAAGAGCAAGACAAACTAATTCAGAATTACTACTTGTACCCGGTAATAAAAACTATGAACCAATTCATGTTTTACCTACAGATGATTTTGAATGTTTAGGTATTTGGGAAGGTGGGATTTTCCCTTATGAAGTTGTAAAAAAACTTCGTAGATGGGAAGAAATACAACATTAACACGTTTCTGTTTCTTTAACCGTTTTACAAATTAGAATTATGATTGTATTGTTAATTTTTGATATTTTAACTATACCATTTCTTTTTTACGGACTAATCAATATTTGAACACGTTATGGTGCATAATTTCGATACTTTCCAAAAAGAATTTTTAGCATTCAATACAGAACAGAAAAAGTCTTTATATTTTGAACAAATTTTCAAAGACCAAAAAAAGTATAGTTTTTCTGATGAGTTTGAGTTTTCAATTTGCACATTCTATTTAAAACATTCTAAAAATTTCGAACTCACTTTTGAACATACAAAAGTATTACTTAGAATTGCAGATGTCAAGAATAAATTCAAAAAGTTCGATGAAGCAATGTCGATTTTATCTAAAGTTCTGGCAATCTCTGAAAAATATCAATACTATGAGATTATAGATTTAAGTTATTCTTTAAGTGGACTTTTGGAATTAAATAAGGGTGAATATAAAAAAGCACTTGAATATTTCGAACTTTCAAAACCAGTTATTCTTGCTACGAAGAAGAAAGAACGAGCTTCTATTCTCTATAACAACTTTGGAGTAATTCACTATCATCTTGGAAATTTAGATGAATCGTTAAAATTTTACCTGATTTCTCTTGACTATTTGGAACAAAACGAATTATCGAAATCCCATATCTTATTATACATAAATATTGCTACAATTTATATTCAACTAGCTAGTTTAGAACTTGCAAAAGAATATGCTGAAAAAGCATTAAATATATCTGAACAATTAGATTTGAAGAATCTAATTGTAAAAAGCCTTGCTAAATTAGCTACTGTTGTTTCAATGTTAAAAGATTTTGAAAGTGGATATATATTTTCTTGTCGCGCCTTAGGAATATATGAAGAAATTGGTACAGATATTGATTTATCATGAAGCTATATTTTACGAGCAGATATTTTACGTGAGTTGAAAAAACCAGTAGAATCCTTAGTAGATTTGAATAAAGCCTTAGAAATTTCTATTCGGCAAAACGATCCTATTATAGAAGGTTCTATTATGCGTTCAATAGCGTTGGTGTTTATGAACGATTTGAAAAAATATGATTCAGCATTAAGATATATTCAACGAGTTTATGAAATATTTTCTGATACTGAGTTTAAAGAATACTGGATTCAAGCTCATTTTTTGTTTGCTCTATATTACAAAAATTGTAATGATACTAAAAAATCATTATCATATATAAATAAAGTTCTTGAAGACCCCGTTATAGACCAATGGGTTGCATACAAGGTTGAATTTCTTCAATTGTTATTAGAACTCAATAATTTTACTGATGAAAACCAACGAACTCAGATTGAAATTAAAATTATCGATACTAAAAAACTTTAAACCAAATGGCATAATGTATTTGATATTTTCTTAAATAATCAATAACTGTAATTTTTCAAACTATTTACCTTTTTTTATGGCTTCACTTCTTACACCTGCATCGGTTGTCTTGTTTTTAACATTTTTTACATTATTAGAGTCGTTTGCAACAGTGCCAAAATGGGTAAGAAACCCATCAATATCACACGATGGTTCAATAATTGCCTTTTGTTACAAAGGCGATATATTTGTTGCTCAAAGATTAAACACACTCACAACTACAAAACAGATTACTTCACATACTGCAGATGACATTTCGCCAGTTTTTTCTCGAGACGGTAAATCTATTGTATTTGCTTCTAACAGATATGGTAATTTCGATATTTATGTTGTTTCAGTTGAAGGTGGAAATCCTAAACGATTAACCTTTCATTCTTCGAATGAATATCCAACCGATATTACTGCCGATGGGGCTACAGTCTTGTTTACATCTTCTCAACAAGATACAAAAGAATCTATATTATTTCCTTCTGGTTCATTATCTGAACTTTATTCT
>JBDNFX010000006.1:0-2993 GCA_041689575.1 Kapaibacterium sp. (SeqCode) | reverse complement strand
TCTTCTTCTTTTTCTTCTTCTTCGGACGCCTCTTCTTCTTTTTCTTCTTCTTTTTCAGACGCCTCATCTTCTTCTTTTTCTTCAGAATCTTTCAAGTTTTCATTAACTCCTTCTGCATCAGTTTCTTTGGATTCTTCAGAAGATAACTCAGTATCAGATTCTTCTTTAGAAGAAGAAGAAATAGCTTCGGCTTCAGTTGAACCTGATTCAGATTCTGTGGATGGATTTTTTGATTCAGAAGGAGATGGATCTTCAGACAAACCTTTTTCAGGAGTTTTCTGACCAAAAATATTTAGATCTGGATTCTCGGATTCACTATCTACTCCTTCTTCAACAGGAGTTTCACTATTTCCTTCTTCAGAGTCTTGTTCGTGACCAGGAGTATCCGCTTGATTTTCGGAAGGGGTAACTTGGTTTTGGTCATTAAGATTTTCAGTAGACGACAGCGAATCATCGTTCAAAGATTTGTTTTCTTGTGAAGAGAGTTCGTTTTCAGACGCAACAGTGTCTTTAGAAATTTCTGGATCATTAGTTCCAGGATTTTCTTTGGAATCATTTGGCTTTTTAGTAGAATCTGATAAATCATCAGATTCTTTTTTACCACCAAAAAGGTCGCCTAAATTTTTAAGTATATCGTCTTCGTTTGGCATTATAAACTAGTAATTGTTCTTCGAATTATTTTTTACGGAGTAAATGTGATTAGCAATTCCTGATTTTCGTCTTCAGAGGTATTTACAGCCCAGAAACTAGCACCTTCAGCCATTTTTTCTAATATTTTATGAGAAAGTTCTGGTAAGATATCTTGATTTAAAAAATGATCTATTGTCCTTGCGCCCATATCCATTTGTGTACAACTTTCAGTGATTCTATTGATTATTGATGGATCAAAAGTTAACTTAGCATTATGATTCAATTGGAATTGATTTTGAATTTTAGCTAATTTCAAGAGAACAATATTTTTAATTTCTGGTGCACCTAAAGGATAAAAAGGCACTAATGTCATTCTACCTAATAAAGCTGGTTTAAATACTTCCACTAATTCTGGACGAATGTTTTCAAGTACCGTTTCAGGATTGGGTCTCGTTTCTGAAATTCTACATAAATCAATAATTGTTTCAGATGCCACATTTGAAGTAAGTAAAATGATAGTGTTTTTAAAATCTACTTCTACTCCTTCAGAATCTTCAATTCTACCTTTGTCAAATATTTGATAGAAAATTTCTAATACATCAGGGTGAGCTTTTTCTACTTCATCTAATAAAACTACTGAATAAGGATTTCTACGAACAGCTTCGGTTAATACTCCACCTTTTCCATACCCAACATATCCCGGAGGTGCACCTTTCAGTAATGAAACTGTATGTGCTTCTTGATATTCACTCATATTAATGAGAATGAGATTTCGTTCTCCACCAAAGAATATATCGGTAAGGGTAATAGCACTTTCTGTTTTACCAACTCCAGAAGGACCTACTAATAGGAACACTCCTACTGGTTTACTAGGATCTGTTAAATCTGCACGAGATATGTGTATTCTTCTACAGATAGAAGACAACGCTTGAGGTTGACCTACAATTCGTTCAGCCATTTTTTCTTCTAATGATAGTACTGAAGCTATTTCATCAGACATCATTTTTCCAACTGGAATTCCAGTCCAACTTGATACCACAGAAGCTACTAAATCTGAATCGACCCAAGCAGGAACCATTACTTCACCGGCTTGAATAGTTTCCAGAAAATCTCTATTATATTCAATTTCACTACGTAAACGAGCTAATTCTTCTTCATTTTCAGGCTCAGTTTCAGAAATTTGTTCAATTTTCGTTTGAGTTTCGCCAAGTTTTTTAACAATTTCGAGTTCTTTGCTCCATTTCGTTTCAATACTATGGCGTTCTTCGGATACTTTGTCTAATTCTTCGTGAAGTTCAGTAATTCTTGAAGAGTGCCCACGTAGTGCTAATTGTTCTTTTTCAAGTACATTCAACTCATTTTGAATACGTTCCATTGCTGCAATTTTTTCTTCAATTTGTGGCGGTGTACTATTTTGACCAACAGCTACCCGAGCACAAGCAGTATCTAAAACAGAAATTGCTTTATCTGGTAATTTCTTTTCAGAAATATAACGCATAGAAAGTTTGATAGCATCTTTTACAGCTTCGTCGAGAATTAAAACTTTATGGTGATGTCGTAGATTTGGAACTAGTCCACGCAACATAGTAGTTGCCACTTCTTCATTTGGTTCATCGACTTTTACGACTTGAAATCTACGAGTTAAAGCTGGGTCTTTTTCGAAATATTTTTTGTATTCAGACCAAGTAGTCGCTGCAATTGTCCTTAATTCACCACGAGCCAATGCAGGTTTTAAAAGGTTTGCTGCATCGTTTTGACCAGACTGACCTCCAGCACCAATCATTGTATGTGCTTCATCTATAAAGAGTATAACAGGAATTGGTGATTCTTTTACTTCATTTATTACATTTTTTAATCTATTTTCGAATTCGCCTTTCATACCAGCACCAGCTTGAAGTAATCCTAAATCAAGAGTTCGCAAGGAAACATTTCGCATTGGTGGGGGAACGTCACCTTTCACAATACGTTGAGCCAGACCTTCAACAACAGCTGTTTTCCCTACTCCAGCTTCACCTGTTAATATAGGATTGTTTTGTCTTCTTCGAGTAAGGATATCAATTAGTTGTCGAATTTCTACATCTCTACCGTAAATTGGATCAATCAAACCTTGACGTGCTTGTTCAGTTAAATCGACAGTAAATTGACCTAATGCTGAATCTGCAGAAGGAGCTGAATATGCACGGTCTAAGGTAGAAGTACCCGCAGTGGTAGATGAATCAATTTTTCCACCAGAAGGATCTTCGGCAGAACCTTTAATAATATTTTGAACTTTTTGTCTCATCGTTTCACGATTCAAAACAATAAGAGAAGGTATAGAATGAATGATGATATTTCGTAAGTCATCGTCTTCTACCATTCCCATT
>JBDNFX010000005.1:0-5478 GCA_041689575.1 Kapaibacterium sp. (SeqCode) | reverse complement strand
GAGACCATTTCACTAATTTTCTCACTTCGAAAAGAACGTTTTGACGTGGTGATCGATATTCATGACAAAGCATCATTGACATCGACAATTCTAATCTGGATCATAAACTCTAAATATGCTATCGGTTTAGCCGCTGGAGCATCAAAAGTATTTTCACACAGGGTAGAACAAAAAACAGAGTCCATTTCTCACGTTGTTAATTTGTATTTACTACCGTTGTTAGCTTTTAATATTGATACTGAAAAAGTAAATTCTGCATTAGAATTTCCAAGAGCTGAAGGAGTAGTTAAAAATAACAATCAAGTATTAGTGAACTTAAATGGTTCTCAAAGGAGTAGATATTGGGGAACTAAAAATTTTATAGAGTTGATTAAAGCCATTACAACACTCTATCCTGATTTAGTTGTTAAGGTTTCTTGTACTAAGGATTATGACATAGAATTACAAGAAATACTTGCCAATACAACCGCTATTCATACGGGGTATTATTCTTCTTTTTTATCTTTTTCAAGTGAAATTGAAAAAAGTATGGTAGTTATAACTCCAGACACGGTAATTCCACATATTTGTTGTGCGTGGGAAATCCCTTGTGTGGTTATGTATTTACGCAAGGATAGTTTTGAACAATGGCACCCCAGAAATATTCCATACAAACGAATACTCTCACAAAATGAAGATATTTCAACAATATCAGTTGAATCTGTTCTTACTTCGTTTCAAAATTTGTTGTCTCAAGAAAAGTTGACCCAATAAATTCTTTATACCCGTCAATAGCAGAATTCATAATGCTTTCCCAATCTAAAAATGGAGAAAGCACACCCTCGTGCAAATGCGCTGACACACTAGGCATAGGAGTAATGCTAAGAAATGGTCTAAATTTAAAAAGCCATTTGCCGAATAATGCTTCACTTAAGTAAAAATCGTTCGCTCCAAAACTAGTTCTATAGAATAAGTCATAATATTTTTGAACATTTTTACCTTCAATTAAATAGGTAAATGTTACAGTGGGTATTTGTCTCCAATAACTATTGGAAGTAGCAAAAACTAATGAATAATTTTTTCTCTGTTTTGTATAATAACTTGGTTGATCGCTTGGGAAAATAAGTAATGGTTTTTCTTCTAATTTACCAATGAAAATGTTTGGAAATATCAAAGGATTTTTCAGTTCTAATACCGATTTTCTTTCTTGAACCATTGCATCGATTATTGTAATTGCATTCGTTGTAAAAAGATAATCATCTTCGCAAAAGAACACCCAATCGTTGTCATCAAAAGTTAAGGCTAAACGAAATGTTGTTCTAATGGACTCATGGTTGCCAAGTTCTTCTGTATAGTTATGCATACGAACATCTGGGAATTTTTGAAAAAACTCTAGCATTTCATTGGATAATCTATCTCCTACAATATCAATAGTATGTTCAAAACCTTGCATCGATTTATAAAGCGAGTAAAAACAAGCCTTTATAATTGTTTGTTTATCTAATCCAAAAACTCTTGGAGTATTATGAACTGAATTGACAATATCGCACGAACGAAAAATAATTCTATACATAGTTATTTCCCTAAAAGTGTAAGAATTTTAGAACGAATAGTTTCAAGTCCATATTGTCTAATCTGTTCTTTAGCATACAGTGAAACTTCTTCATAAAAAACTGAATCAGAAAGAAGTTTTTTCCCAATAGCTACAGCACCTGAAATATCGAAACCATTTTGAAGTGTTGTTTGTGGGAACAATGTTGATGCATGACCAGTAGATTTGGAAGTAACAATAGGAATTCCTAACGATGCGGCATCAAGTACATACCGTCCCCAAGTATATCGAGTATCGAGATTCACCCATAATTTTTTTTGAGATATTTTTTGAAATATCTGTTGTAAACTTACTGTTTGTTCAACGGTAATAGAAGGAGATGTATAAAAAGCTTGAATTTTTTTCTTTAAAATATGTTTGTCAAAAAAGACACCGTTATCAATGAAATTCCTTTTAATACCACGAAAATTCCTGCTATAGGCTTCAGTATAACAAAACAAAGGAAGCCCCATTTGAGCTCCTGCTAAATAATCGGTATTCCTTTTGTTAGCATCTGAACAAAGCAAAATATGTTCTAACCGTTCTGCAATAGGCACTTCGTATTGTTGTATACCTTTTAGAGGATATGGAATTCCAATATACAAACATTCTTTTGTAGTTTGTGCTTGAAAATATGATTCAGTTAGCTTATTGATAACAATTACTAAATCGGCATTATTCAGAACAAAACGTATGTTTTCGTCGGCTTCAAGATAATCATAAGCATCACCTTCAATAATAATTACCCATTTTGCACCAAAATTTCTAGACTCTAAAAACTTTTTATGGACTTCAAGTTCTTTCCCTTGATTTAAATTCGCAAATACAATTTCGTACCCTTGAAGTTCTTTTTCCTCAACAGAATTCCAACAGCAGTAATCACCCTGAAAAGCAAAAACATAGGCTTCTACTCCATTGCAAACTACTTCAAATTCTGGTTTTTCTTTGTAATTCCATTTACCAACGTTGCCACCGAGCACTAATGTAGATGGAAGTGATGTTGAAGCTAATTCGTTCATTGTTGTGTGTAATCGTTTATTAAACTGGAAAAAGCACTCATTAACTCATTTGCTTGTATATTCGAAACGTTTCCTTTTTCTTTTGCAGTAACAAGACGGTACTTGGAATGTTTTGGTTTCCATTCAGGAGTAGACAAATACGACTGAATACTTAACAATGGAATATCTAAGGAAGCAGTTACATGGGTAATAGCGGTATTTGGAGAAACTACAAATGTTGCTTTTTCAAGAAGTGCAATTGTATCGAATAGCTCATTTGTTGGTTCGAAAAAATACAAAGAATTTTCAAAATGCCTTTTTAGTTCAACTATTGTTTCAATATCCTTTTCAATATATAAAATTATTATAGAAAAAGTAGGGTATTTCTGTAAGATTAAATCTAAAAACTCTATGTGTGTTTGAATTTCTAATTGTCGAATAGATTCACTTGCAGAAACATTATAAACCACCAACGTTCCTTCTAAAGAATGATTCTTAAGGTATGTTTCGGCAACTGTTTTGTTTTCGTTTGGAATAGAAATAGGAAGACTAAGATACTGATCTTTAAAGGAAACATTGAACAACAAACAGAACCATCGGAGTATTACTTCTGTCATAGTAAAATTTCCATACGGAATTGATGACATAACCGAGAAAATTTTAGAATACGGCTCTTTATTCGAAGTTTCAAAAACAACAGAAGTTGTGTTCTTTGTTTGAATAATTTGGGAAAAAAAACCATACCGTGACTTTTTCAAGAAAACCAATGGTATAATACAATCGTAATTGTTCTTTTTCAAACTTCGCAAATAGAATACTCTTTTGATTTTACTTTTTGGTAAAATGTATTTTTGATAAATGTTTAAGTTGTCCTTTAAAATTCCATAATTCGATTTACTGCAAAGTATGTCAATTTTTAAGTGCGGGAAAGTGTCTTTGATAAATTGAATCAATGGTAGTGAAACAACCATATCGCCAATTCTATCGTCGCGAACGAGTAAAATTCGTTGCATCGAATTACCATCTAAAGGTAATTGTTGATCTTTTTTTGAAAGAAAAACTGTAACAATTGAATAGATTGGCCATTTTAGAACTTTTTCAAGTTTTTTTAAAATTCGCGACATTTCAGTTATCTACTTCTAAAGTAAGTAGAATTAGTAAATTTTTCATCGAAAGTTTCCTTTTCCTGTTGCAATATGGTTTTGTCATCTTTCTTAAGAGTAATTCCTTTTGTAAGTTTTAGGAAAACTTTTTTTGCTTGTTCTATTTCACGCTGAAGTGTTTGAATACTTTCTTGTAAAGATGATGTATGCTGTTGTTGCCACTGTTCAGAATCAATTAAATCTTTAAAAGTAAAGGGTTCTTTAGATTTCAGGGAGTCTAATCGTTTTAGTTCAAGGACTATTTTTCGATTTAACAAAGAAATTTCTAAAGTTAAACGATCTTTTTCAGATTCGGTAGCAGTAAACATTCCCGGAGAAAGTTGTTCTGAACAAAGTATGGTATGAAAGGAACGTAACTTTTGTAAATTTTTCATTTCATAACTTTCTTGAACAATATGCCAATATTGAGGCGGTTGTTCAACGTTGTTTCTGTTTGAATCTGGATGTAATTTCTTTACAAGATCTTTGTATAATCGAGATAACTCTTCAGAAGGTTGAGACTTTGATGCTGTAATTGTTGAAGTTGATTCTGACAAACCAAAGGTTGAATTCTTCTTGTTGTTTTTGTATCGGGAATACTCTTTTTCAACAAACATTTTTACGAATTCAACAACTTTTTGAGTTATTTCTTCTCCTCGTTGGTACTTTATTAGTAACAATTCGTTTGTTCGTTGTTGTTCCGAAACTTCCAAAGTTAGTTTTTGGATTGTTACTTCATCAGTGCGAAAATTCAGATCGTATTTACGTCGTAGTTCAGGAATAACTTCGTTTTGTAAATGTTCTAATTCAAATAAGACCATACGAAGTTCTTCCACTTTCTGTGAATAAGATTTTCGTAACGAAACGATAACTGTGTCTAAGACAATATTCATTTTATACTATAACGGCTTTTATATTTCCAATGAGGGATTTTTTTACCAGTAAAAATTGCTGAGATATTTTTTTGTATTGTTCTTCTGTTGGTATAAATTCACCATACCAAACATAGTCGAAAATTGTAACCAATTCGTCGAATTTTAGATATAAAGAATGTTTGGAAAGTTCTTGTAAATAATCTCTATTTGTTTTCTGTAATTCCCAAACCAGTAGCTCATTCGTATCTAATAATTTTAAACATTCTAAAAAATGTAGTCGAATTGCGAATCTGAATTTTTTTTCGTCTTCTGCTATTGTTATATCGTTTGCAAAATTAATTTCATGAATGTTTTCTTCAAACAATGTAGATGTTTTATTTTTCTTGCTTCTATTATAAAACAATAATCGTAATTTCGATTTATAAAAAAATGTAAAAATCAATGTAAACAGTGCAAAAGTAATGATGTATAAAACTACTTCTCTGTCGGGTATAGATTTCATTAAAGATTCTGCAAAATTAGACCCAAATATTTTTTCCATTAACCAATAAAAATAATCTTTCACTGCAGTAAAAAATTCATCAATCGAAGAAGTAAAACTGTATTCTTCTGCATATTGAAAATCACTCGAAGACAAATATTCTTCCATTGCGTCTTTAGAAAACGATTTTTTTTCTACAATAGTTGTGTCTTTTGGAACAAAACTTCTTTCAATGGTAGGTGGAGAAAAAAACGACTTCTCATTTGAACTTTTAGCCCTAGTTGCTTTTACAGAATCATTAGGAATGGAATCTGCAAAAACTACTTCGATTGTGGAAAGAAAAAGGAAAAAAATTATGATAAGTTTCATACATCAATGCTAAAGTCGTTAAAGTTCGTTTTCTTTAAAAATG
>JBDNFX010000004.1:0-7638 GCA_041689575.1 Kapaibacterium sp. (SeqCode) | reverse complement strand
AACACCAAAAGAGTGTCCGTGTGCTGTGTCAACAATTACAACATCTACACCAACACTTACCAAAGCTGCTACCCGTTCGTCGGTATCCGGGCTAACACCTAAAGCAGCACCAACACGCAAACGACCCATCTCATCTTTACAAGAATGAGGATATTTTTTCTTTTTCTGGATATCTTTAAAAGTAATAAGTCCACGAAGTATGAAATTTTCGTCAACTACAGGAAGTTTTTCAATTCTATATTGTTGTAGTATTACTTCGGCATCTTCAAGGGTAGTACCAATAGGAGCAATAATCAAATTTTTTGAAGTCATTATCGTAGAAATTGGCTGCAGTATATCTACTTTAAACCGTAAATCTCTATTTGTTACTATACCAATCAACTTGTTTTCAGCATTGACAACGGGGATACCAGAAATCTTATACTTAGCCATTAAATCTAACGCATTCACAATACTTGCATCTTCATTTAAGGTAATTGGATCACCAATCATACCCGATTCTGAACGTTTAACTTTGTCAATTTCATTTGCATGTTGCTGAATTGAAAAGTTTTTGTGAACAATTCCAATCCCACCTTCACGTGCTACTGCAATTGCCATATTAGCATCGGTTACAGTGTCCATTGCAGCACTAATTATAGGGACGTTCAGATCAATGGTCTTCGTTAATTTTGTTTTTACAACTGCTTGTCGAGGTAGTACTTCAGAATAAGCAGGTACTAAGAGTACGTCGTCATACGTTATTGCATCGGTGAGTATTTTTTGAATGGACATTTGTTTTTACCTAGATTGCAGTTACTAAAGATGGTTACGACGATTTTTATCGGTTTTTAGTTACTTGAGAATACATTATTTTGTTAAATTGATTCACACTAACATTGAATCAAATTGTAGAGACGCCCAATTTGGGCGTCTCCGTGTTAGGATTTCACCAACGATATAGTAACCCAAAAACCACCCCCTTGAGAGAGAGGGCTGGGGTGAGGGGGTATCCAATACAAAAAAATAATACAAAAAAATTTTGTAGATGTAAAAATTAATAGTATTTTAAACCTAGAAGAAAGTACGAATCGCACAGTTGCAACATAAATAGTTGGCATAATCCGATTGGAAATAAGAATTCAGACCCTGTTCAAGCCTACTACACACAAAAATTCGTTCAACTGTTACTTTGTTATTTCAAATATTTACTTTCTTCTATATTATTTAAATGCTGTACCTATGGGTGTTTCAAACCTTCCAATAGGAAGTTACTTTGTAGAAGTAGTAAATGGTAGCAAAGTAAATAGATACAAAATTATGATAGTTAGGTAATCCAATGAAAACCATACTTTATTCCCTGTTAATTGTTTTGCTTTTGGTCGTTACATCCCGTAACGACCATGGTAATCAACCTGACCCAATTGAACCAAAAGATTCAGTTTTTCTACAAATGCCCCACATGCCCTGAAGGAGTTCCATTTGATAATGAAAACGATTGCCCGCTGCCTTATGATACATCTTTAAGCCCAATTGGTAATCAGTACTTACCAAAATTTATACATGAAGCACATGGTCCTTCAGTAAATGGTGATTTGCTTATAATTGATTTAACTACAATTTTAAATGTAAAATCATTACAAATTATTAAGATTGACCCATTAGAGATTATTCCGAAAGAGTATAATACTGAAATTGCCTACTTTGTTTGTTTCTCACCTAATGAAAATTCTAAAGTGCTAATGGCATTTGGAGATTATGTTAAGAATGAGACGGGAAAAACTGTTTGGGGCCGTTCAATTTTTATTGTAGACATATATACAAAAGAGTTTACAAATATTACACCTTCAAAGTTTGGTAAATTTGGGGTTAATTATCCAAGTGGTGGTGTTCTACGTTGGACTTTTGCTGTAGTAAGCAAAACTGATAGGCTACATTTATCAGATACACTGGGTGAATACATTATACAAGAAGATAGATTTATAAATACTTCAAAAGAGCAAGTATAGGGAGTTTCAATCAGCCCCAATAACAAATATACCGTAAGAAAATTCAGAGATTATATTGTTAATTATAATTATTTTACTATCAATAATGTACCAGTTAAAAATCTTGAAGTAAACAGCCGTACATTATACTACAAAAACAAAACTGATTCAGTCCCCCAATTAGGGAGCGAGACTATCACTTGAAAGTGGTTGCAATAAATGCGACTTCTATGGGTTAGAAATGTGTGGACTAAATTGATTTAATAGTACCAAAAAAAACAGAAAAAAATTCTATAATGTATCATATTCAAAAGCTTTTTTGTATATTTGTAATTCTATGGTGGGTATAGCTCAGTCGGTAGAGCGCTAGTTTGTGGATCTAGATGTCACGGGTTCAAGCCCCGTTACTCACCCCTACTTTGAAAAAACCTTTTGCTTATGCAAAGGGTTTTTC
The DNA here is from genome assembly GCA_041689575.1 of Kapaibacterium sp. (SeqCode). Classification (GTDB taxonomy): domain Bacteria; phylum Bacteroidota; class Ignavibacteria; order Kapaibacteriales; family JAEUSM01; genus JAEUSM01. The sequence continues at coordinate 5,217 of JBDNFX010000004.1, read as the reverse complement.
TTTTTTTACGACACAATGTTAGCAAAATGAAGTTTCCACTTATCCTTGCATCTACTTCTCCAAGAAGAAAAAACTTGCTCCAAAATTTTGGTGTACCATTCGATGTTATTCCTTCTGGTGTCGATGAATCTATTGTGGATATAACATTAGAACCATTGGTATATGCACAACAATTATCCTATTTAAAAGCTAAAGATGTTTTTGATAAACTAAATTTTCAATCGACTGTAATTGGTGCGGATACTATCGTTGTTTTTGAAGGGAAAATCCTCAATAAACCTGAAAATCTAACAGATGCTCAAAATATGTTAGAACTACTTTCAGGAAAAACGCATACGGTAATTACAGGTGTGAGTATTCTGTTTCCAAATGTAGTAAAGACTTTTTACGAAGAAACCTTCGTTACGTTTTATCCACTTTTAAATGAAAATATTGATAAATATGTTCAGACAAGGAAAACATTAGACAAAGCAGGTGGGTATGGTATTCAGGACGACTATGGTTCGACCTTTGTTCAAAAAATTGACGGATGTTATACGAATGTGGTGGGATTGCCTTTAGGAAGAGTTCACCAAGAATTAACAACTTTAGGACTTCTTTAAAAGGCGTGACCTAAACCGATGTGAAGGGATAAATTGCCTAAAATATTGGGTCTTCCAACGATAAATCTATTTGTAGAGCGTGTTGGGTCAAAAATTGGGGTAGCGATATCTATTCTAAAAGGACCAACTGGAGTATCGTACCGGTAACCAAAACCAGCTCCAACGGCTAAACCGGTAAAATAATCTGTAAAAGAAGTTTTACCAAAGCGATCTGAACCATATCTGTTAAAAGCATTTCCCCAATCTAAAAACGTGGTTACTCCCGAATATCCAACTTGCCTGGCTAATACAGGAATCAACCAATCTGGTTCAGTAAAATGATATCTCCATTCTAAACTACCTTCAATTAAGGTTGCGGACCCAATAACATTTGCCAAAAATTCTTTGGTTATTTCATCCTCGTTCGATTTCCCTTGCGAATCATCTATGTTGTCGTGAAGTCTTCTCGATGCATAAGCTCTTACAGAATTTGACCCCCCAGCAAAGAACATTCTATCAATAGAAATATAGGTGCTTTCTGAAAAGAAATGTGTGTGACCAAAACGCTGTTTAAATGCAATTACATTTTGAGAATTGAGAGAAAAAAACTTAGTGCCAACTGCTTGCAAACGTGCAAATTGAGAAATTCCTAAACCCAATTCCATTAACAAATTTACAAATTGACCTTTTGAAGGAGAAAACGGATTGTCACGTTGGTCACCTGCTAATGTAAATCCTACAAAAGCAGTAGTAATAATAGGGCTTTTCGTTTTCACATACGTATCTAACAACTTATAGTTGTTTAATAAGTTTTGAATATTTAATCTGTCTTGAATAGTTTGAGCGTATTGTAATGCTTCCGTTATGGCTGCATCTACATTTCTAGGAATTTGATTTTCAATGGAAACATCAAAAATCACATTATTAATAAGTGTAAACCGATCCAATTGCATTGGGAAAGAATTTTTCAAAGATACTGTTTGCACTTGTAAGGGTTGTGCTAAGGTACGAAAAGAAAAAAGAGGTTGTAATGTCCAAGAAACCCTTTTATCTAAGAGTGTAAATAGATACGGTTGAAAATACTGTGCCGAAACTTGGTATTCTTGTTCAAGATCGAATAGATAAATATCAGTAACTCGAGCTATATCTTGAATTGACCAACGTGCAAATAGATTTAGTGACTGCCCTCGCCCAAGAAGATTCCTCTGTAAATATGTTGCTTCAATACCAGTATTAACAAATTGATCGACAACGGTTCTATTTATGAAGGGACTAATCCCGATTTCGTGTGCTTTTCTGAACTGTGAAAATATCGTAAAATCAACGATGTTTTCTTTGTCTTGTTCATTGTAAGTGATATGAGAAGTATCAATATTTACTACGTCAAAAACACCTAATGCAAATAAGGCTGAAATTGACCCTTGAATAGAAGAGTTTTTAACCCAATCGCCTTTCTTTAATTGAAGTAAAGATCTACGGAATTGTTCGTCCATTGGTTTTTGATCATTCAAACTATCAATAAAGGTAAAAGTACCTACTTTGTAACGCTTTTTAGGGTAAAAAGTTATGTAGATAGAATCGGTTTTTTTAATAGTATCTTCAAAAACTTTAGGTTTGTCGTAGCTTGCATACATATACCCATTTTCTTGGAGTAAATAGATGGTATTGTCAAAAATTCGTTTTATCTCATCTTGATTGAAGGGCATTCCTCGCTTCGGAAGATTTGAATTCCAAAGATTTGAAACAAGTGAAAAAACTTCTGGGGGGAGTTCATCTAATCCAGAAGAAACTATGGTATCGACAGTAAATTGTTGATTCTCATCAATACTGTAAACAAGAGTATTTTTATTGGTAGTTGAATCGTAGTAAAAATCGGATTCAACATTGATCAGATGGAAACCATTAATTTTATAGAATCCTTTAATGATCTGAACATCTTCAGCTACATTTTTATTTTCAATGTAATGAATCTCAGCTTTACGTAATTCCAGTGTAGAATTTCGTAGAGTATTTAAAATTACTTTTGGTGTACTAGGGTTGTTGAGTAAATTATAAAAGTAATATTCTAAAACGCTTCTTGAATTGCTTTTTTCTGTCGTACGTGATCGGATAAGAGTTAATATCTTTTCAGTTGAAACAAAAGTATTCCCCTTAATGATAATCTTATCTAGATATTGTAAGATTTTATTAGTAGACCCTTTTTCCTGAGCTATAATAGTTAAAGGGGATAAATGAAGGATAGTACAAGCTATAATAAATAGAAGTAATACTCTAATTTTCCCCTTTCGAAATTGATTCATAGTACAACAAGGTAATTCTTTCAAACGCTAACTATTTCCTCTTAGGTTTAAAATGTAATGAAACAGAATTAACGCAATATCTCAAACCAGTAGGTTTGGGACCATCATCAAAAACATGACCTAAATGTCCACCACACGAAGAGCACAAAATCTCAGTACGAACCATTCCAAGTGTTTTATCTACAGAAGTTGTAACGTTTTCCCCAGCTGCGGAACGATAAAACGAAGGCCAGCCACAATGAGAATCAAATTTTGTATCAGATTCAAACAACAAAGCATCACACGCATCACAATGGTAAGAACCTAGTTCTTTCGTATCATTGTATTCTCCAGTCCAAGGACGTTCAGTACCTTTTTCGCGTAATATTTTATACTGTTCAGGAGAAAGAATGTTTTTCCATTCTTCGTCAGTTTTTTGGTTCATCATTGTTTTTTTTCCTTTTTTAGTTGTATCCTTTGTCTGTGCTTGTAGTTCTAGAGTTTCTGATTGAGAACAAGACAGAAATGCAAAAATGCAAAATAATACGATAATACCACTACTTTTTCTTATCATTGCTTTCATTCCTTGTGTTGTGATTAATATAAGAATTCATTATTCGCTACTAACTTTTCGAATTATTTGTTGTGTTGGTGAATGAACGGAAACGATGAATAATTTTGGAGCAACTTTTTTTGACAGTTCAAACATTATGACGTCTAATTGATTTGTAACGTCTATATTCTTTTCGTAAAATGTTTTTCCATTTATTGAAGAAACCCTTACAATATGATTTCCTACTTCAATTGGCTTTACTTCAAATTCAAAAAAATCACCTTTAGTAAAAGTTGCAATACTTAAACCTTCTCCTGCTAAATCAATACTAGGGTACAATGGATTTTGAATACAAATACTGTCAACAGATATAAATCCATTTTGAAGGGTATCAATAACATAAAACGTATTTGCAAATTGTAATTTTGAAATTAATAATGAATCAGAATTTGAACTTTGCGAAAACAATACCATTCCTCGTAGGGAAGGCAGAGTATTCGTCTGAGTTTGTATCGGTTGTAAAAGTGTCACTTGAAAAAATGGTGAAACAACAAGTTCTTTTTTCCAAACAGTGGATACGTCTAAAAAAGAAAGTCTTTTTTCAGAGAATTTGATCGAAAAATCAATAGTTGAAGGATATAGTGAATTTACTGAATACTGGACTGGTATTGAAACCCTTTCGCCTATTGAAGAATATATAGTCGGCACAAATATTGAAATTGGATATTTTGGTTGAACGAATAAAGTATCAAAAACTACGGTTTCTGTTGGAAGTTGCCATATCGAAACAGTACTTCCACGCCCTACAGTTATTACCCTTTTAGAATCTCTAAAAAACTGAATATCTAATAAAGCATGAGAATGTTTTAAAGGGAAGTATATGCTTTCATAGTTTTTGGCATCAAAGAGATAAACAGTTGAATCTAACCCTGCGGTTGCAATAATTTGGTTGTCTGGTGAAAACTGTGTAGCACGAATATGAAATGTTTGACCAACTAAATCAGCAACAAACGTTATATCCGAAGAATTCCAAACTTTACCAACCCCATCTACTCCTCCTGATACAATTTTTTGATCATCAGGCGAAAAATTACAATCCCAAACTACAAGATTCAAACCGTTTGTTCCATGTTTTTGATCAGAAGACTGGTATTGAGGAAGTGTCGCTATGCCAGCTATGTAAACTGCTCCATCATTCCCAGCAAAAACAATTTTTTGACCATCGTTGCTAAATGAAACAGTATACATAGAACTAATGGTAGGTACAGAAATAGTAGAAACTATTTGATCTGTTAGCAAATTTCTCACTTTAATAGTTCCGTCATTCGATGCAGTTGCAAGCAGGTCATTGTTTGGAGAATATGCTATATCTCTAATAAATGATCTATGTGGATCAGAAAGTCCTTTAGGTATTACTAACCTCGAATACCTATTTATATAATACAAAGTAGAATCATTATTAATAACAGTAAAACTGTCGTTACTATACGAAGATTGAATTGTTGTTTGGAGAACTGGATTTTCACTGAGTGTCCGAATAGAATTACTAATATTCCACTCTTCTATATAATTTGATGAAGTAGAATAAAAAAACGAATCAGAAAGTGAATGAACAAAAACTTTACGGATTTCAATTTTTGAAGATACAACAGTATCATTAACCCACCATAAAATTGGAGCAAATAGATCTTTCGAAGTTGTTTTTAAAATCAACTGAACTGTAGTGGTATCTAAAAGTGGCACTTGCCATATATAGGAATTTCCGGAAATATTTTCCGCAATGCTATTTTGAACCAATTGGTTT
>JBDNFX010000003.1:0-6591 GCA_041689575.1 Kapaibacterium sp. (SeqCode) | reverse complement strand
GGAAACAATTTTTACAAAAGCTTGTTCATTTGTATCTGTATCTTCTATAGTAACAGATACGTTCTTAGATTGACCATTAACTGTAATTGAAAAAGTTTTTTCAACTCCACCACCATTATCAACAAGGTTTGCTAAAGTTTTTGAAGAAGAAATTAGAATATCATTTGTAGCTAATCTATTAACACGTAGTGAATTTACGCCTTCAGAAGCTTTTGAATTCGTTGAAACCGAAACTACTGATGAATCTGAAGAAGTGACTTTTTTAGATGAAAATTTATCTGAGTAAGTAGTAGCTAAAACTTCATCAATACGAGAAGTTAACGTATCTAATCGAGTTCGTAATGTATTGAAAAAGACTTGACGGGTTTCTAAGTTTTTTTTACGCGTACCAATTGTATCAAGCTCACGTTGGCGAGTTCGTTTATACGCTTCAACAAGTAGGCTAGAATTGGTATCTCCAGTGTTCGAGAGACCATTCCCAACGCTAAAAGTAGTACCTAAAACATTCGACATTTTCTTTTTCCTTTATAATTAAATCATATTACTCTAATTGAAAGGCTTCTGCCCACGCATCTCGTAATTCCTTTATTATCGACAAAGATTGCTCAAACTTTTGTTCAAAGATACATTTTTGACAATATTCATAGATTCTATATAAACGAGATGCCTCAACTTCGTCTTGTTCAAAGTTGATTGCACCCATTAATTCAACTAATATTTTATTCATTCTAGCGATTTCATGATGCTGACAACTGACAATGAATAAATCATAAGTTTTTAGTGTCAATTTTTCTTTAGACCAAAGTAAAACTTCTTGTTCTAAATAAGCAGGTGGTTGATTTTCTACTCCTCCGTATGCTTTGTTCGCTGCTAATTGTTGCGCTGGGTCAATTGAGGATAAGTCTAATTCTTTTCCTGAAACATCATTCATAGTACTTGCCAGTGATATTGAGAAAAAAGGCATCAAGAACTTCTTTGATGCCTTAATAGTAACGGTCTAATAAATACAGTATTGCGGATTAAGAATTATCTGAACAACTGTAAGAAACTTTGTGGCGATTGATTCGCTTGTGTCAAAGAGGATAAGGCAGTTTGTTGTAAGAACTGAGATTTTGCTAATGATAGTTGTTCTAAAGCAACATCAGCATCTTCAATACGTGAAGCAGCCGCTCCATAATTGGTGATTTGAGATTTTATTACATCTTCTTGAGATGAAAGTCTGTTTTGAACACCACCAACATACGCAGCAATTTTATTTACATTTGTTAATGCATCTGAAATAGAAGTAAGCGTCAATGAAACAACTGAAGAATCAAATATTCCTAAACTTGAAGAACTTACATCGTTAAGGCTTAGTAAATTCAGTCCATCTATACCAGCAAAACGACCAGTATTAAAGAGCAAACTTGTGTCGTTACCAGCAATGTTGAATTCAGAAGTACCAGTAGTTAAATCTAATCCTATTGTTAGAAGTTGGTTTGTAGCATTGAACCCAACAACAAAGTCACCAGAAAAAGTACCACCAAGTAATTGTTTTCCACCAAACACTGTAGAATCTACTACTGTTTGAATTTGTTCAGCTAATCTAAAAGCAGATTTTGCTAAGGCGATTTTTTCATCAGTTCCCATTACACCAGAAGTTGCATAGGCAACAGCATCTTTAATTTGTGTTAACAGATTGTTGATGTTGTCTAATGAGTCTTGAATAATGGCTGCAACTTTCTTTGCATCTCCTACGGAATTTAATGCAGAACGCAAAGTGCCAGTACGTGAGTTGATTGAACGGACAGTAATATATCCGGCCACATCATCATCTGCTGCGTTAATCCTTTTTCCAGTAGATAGTCGTAGTTGGCGTAAAGCTATATTCCTATTCGAAGATTCTAATGCGTTATACGCATTTTCTGCAGGGGTATTCGTACGAATACGTGCACCATTGGTAGTTGCTGAAGGCATATTCTACTCTTTCTTTCTATAGATATAATTTTAAATGTCTAATTTTAAGGGCTTTTACTTTATACTATTAATACAATTAGTTTGCCAAAAAAAACAAACCCACAAGAATGGGATAAAATGAGTTTTTAATATGAGTGAAATTCACCAAAACTATACAACAATGGCTGAAAGATGAAGTGAAATTTAAACAATTGTAGAATATTCGCCATTATTTACTCCTTTGAGTAATCACAACTCCTCCAATTGCAATGAGGCCTCCAACTATAAATTGTATGCTTGGGTTCTGATTCAATATGAAAATTGCAAGCACAGTGGTAAGAAAGGGTTGTAGATTGTTGAAAACTGCAACTTTTGAAGTTTCTATCTTCGTTAATGCATAGGAATAAATTGCATAGGAAACCACAGAGGTAATTATACCTAAATAAAAGAGTTCTGCCCAATTCTGAATGGAAATAACGTTTTCATTTAAAGGAGTCCCTATAAAAAAATAAACAGGTAAATAGGTGAAAAACCCAATAACCATTGAAAGGGCCGTTACATAAAAAGCACCATACAGTATTACAAAACGTGCAACTAAAATTGATACTATTGCCCATGAAAAGCTTGCGGAAAGAACCATTAAATCACCAATGAATTTTGTAGAGTCAATAGATAGTCCCTTTTCGAATAGAATTACAAACACTCCTATAAAAGCAATAACAATTCCTAACAGGGCATTCTTCGAATACCGTACTTTTAAAAAGAGAAAAGAAAGGATAACAATGAAAGCGGGGGTTAGAGAGTACGCTAAAGAGGCATTTGGGGCAACTGTATATTCTAATCCCCAAATAAATAGTAGTTGATTTACAGGAATATTGATGATGCCTAAAACTAATAATAACCAATAGTCTTTTTTGTCAATTTTAGGCAAACTTTTCCTTTTGAAAAGAATCCATAAACTAAAAAACACTGCAGAAAACAAAGATCTATAAAACATTATTACGGTAGGTTCTAATGAATTATTTATAGATTTTGCAACAATACTAGCACCGGCAGAAATAAACTGTTGTAGTATGATTAGAAAATACAATTGAAATCTTTCAAAGTAAAATGGTAAGCGAGTCTATAACGGCTGGAAGTTCTTTTTATGTTATACTTTTATTGAAATTAGTTCAGTTTAAATTCTGAAATAATTGACCATAAACTTTAGAAACTGTTATTTCAATAGTAAAGAGCAATAAATAGACTTTAAGGTAAAAGCATAATTATATATTCAATTCAAAACAATTTTAATGTTCTTCAATAGTAAACAGTGTTTTGAAACTCTCTAACAATAATACTTAAAAAGTAACGTAACACAAATTGAAACTTAAAAAAGATGAATTCACCACTATCAGTTTCAAACATATTTTTAAGTAATGTAGAATAAAATACTATTGTAATAAATTTTACTGTGTGTAATAAACTTGACACTTTTAAACTGTTTTCTGAATTAAAAATGAAAGTGAAGAAATAAAGTGATTTTAAAAGACGCTATATGGGGACCCTAAAAATTGGCTTAATTTTTTCTTGTAAGCAACTGTTATACTATAAATCAATTCAAAATCCACTCTACGTATAAATACGTATAATTTATATTTATAAATAAATAGTGGAACTAAACTTCTTAAAGCATAAGTACAGCAGAGAAGATGTACAAAATTAGAAATTTTAATTATTCTATAAAACGAGGATTACAAATGAAGGAAATTCATTCATTACTTGTTGCGGTGATTGTTTCACTATTGTTACCTATTGTAACAGTAGCTCAAACAGATCCTGCACCTCAAGCATTACCGTATTCGCAGAATTTTTCTGCCTTAGCGCATGCTTCACCAACGTATCCAACCGGTTGGCAAGGTTGGGAAATTACAGGACCTTTAGCAGGTAGTTTTATTCTTGCCGCTCCCGCTTTAGATCTTTTGATGATACCATCGGCAACTGCTGTAAATGCTGCAGATGGTTGTTACAATTTTGATGGTAAAATTGGCATGTATAGTACTACTGGTGGAGATGTTTCTACATTAGTATCGGCATACAATACAACTGCAAATTTTAATATTAGAGTTAAATTCTCAATTTCAACTATTCGCAATCCATATGATGGTGGTGTTAACACTATCCGTCAAGCAGTTGAATTGCAATACAGAGTTGGTATTGCTGGCCCTTTCACTTCAATTCCAGGTGGTTTGTATGAAACTCCAAATGATTCTGTTTATAGAAATAACAACACAACTCAAATAATAGGAACAATTGCATTATTTGAAAAAAATTACTCAGTTCTATTGCCTCCTGCTTGTGAAAACCAACCAATTGTTCAATTACGTTGGGTTGTTCGTTCTGAAAGTGGTAGTGGATCAGATCCATCGTTTGCCTTAGACAACATTTCAGTGGCATCTCCTAACCCTGCAGTTCCATTTTTCCAAGCAATTGGTTTAAATAACAATTTTACAGCTTTAGGTTTTGGTTCTACAACAGTTCCAACTGGGTATAAAATTATTCAATTACCCGGTGTTCCTGGTGCAACATTTAAAACTTCCACAATTGTTCGCGATACTACTATGATTGCTTCTTCAGATGCAACTAATACTAACGCTGGGGGACATAATTATAATGGAAAATTTGGATTCTTAAATGGCGCTACTGCTGATTTAGGAATCGCAACTGCAATTAGCACTATCAACAAAAATAATGTTACTATTTCTTATGATATAAGTACAATTCGTAATCCGTATGATGGTTTAAATCAACGTATTTTAGAAGTTGAACTTCAATATCGTGTAAGCCAAGATACTGGAGTATTTATTTCTGTACCTGCTGCATCGTATTTGTTACCGAATGATACATTATATAAAACGAATGTAGCTAATCAAACAACCGCTGTTACAACTCCTCAACAAGAGAAAACATTTGTAGTGGTTCTTCCTGATGCTTGTAACAATCAACCATACGTACAATTACGTTGGGTTACAAGAACAGTAAGTGGTGCTGGAAATATGCCATCTATTGCCTTAGATAATATTGTTATCGAAGGAAAAGCGACTGCACAAACTTCATCTGCTTCATTTGCTAATTATATAGGAACAGCTGTCGATGTAAATTGGACAAATGGAAATGGTGAAAGAAGATTAGTTTTCATAAGTGAAAATACACCAGTTACTTTCGGACCAACTGATAATGTAACGTATGCTGGAGCAAATGCAGATATTACTCTTGCAACTCCTTATGGTGGAGCAAATTTCCTTGTATTTTCTAATACAGGAAATACAGTTACTGTAACTAACTTAAACCCCGCATCAGTTTATTATGTATCTATTTATGAACATAATTCAGAAAATATTGGAGTACCTGTAAGAATTTTGGAAAAATATACAGTACCTCCATCAGTTCAGTCTGTAACGGGTGTACGTATCTCCAGAATTCAGGGCAAAAAACACATTTCTCCATTTGGTGGACAAATCGTTACTGTTATTGGTGGTGTTGTTACTGCTTTAGATGGTCCAAATGCTTTTTATATGCAAGATCCAACTGGTGATGGAAACGATACTACTTCTGAAGGTTTATTTGTATCTGCAGTCGGACATGGTTTAACAGTAAACCAATCAGTAATTGTTTATGGATCAATTCAAGAAACAAGACAAACTGGTGATGGCGTTGGACTTATCAATCTTACAGTTACTACTTTAAATGCTGTTGGAATCGATCTTTTAGGACCTGTTGCCCCTGTAGCCTTTTCAACAATTGGTACTGGTGGAAGAGTGATTCCTACAACAAATATTTCTACTCCTGCTCCTAATGGTGATGTTGAAGACCCAACCTATTCTCTAAATCCAATTGGAAATAGTTTAGATTTCTTTGAATCATTAGAAGGTATGAGAGTTACTGTACCAACTCCAGTTGTTGTTGGTCCAACTAGAAACAACATTGTTACTGTAGTGACTAATTATGGAAATAATGCTTCAATTCGTTCAATTCGTGGTGGACTTGTTCCAATAATCACGGATGCGAACCCTGAAAGAATTTTTGTTTCCGATAGTATCTTAAATGGTGGTGCTTTAGCTCCTGTTCCTAATTATGAAGTACGAGATACACTTCCTTCAATATCAGGTATTGTGGATTATAATTCTGGTAAGTTTTTTGTATATACTACAATGCTTGCTCCAAGAATGCCTGTTACTCCAATTACTTCTCAATTAAAAGCCGATACATTATCCATTGCTATTGATACTAATCATATACATATTGGACAAATTACGCTAGAAAATTTCGATGGAATAAATATTCCAACGAATAACGCTGTAGCTCAAAAAGTAATATTCAATATGAAAGCGCCAGATATTATTGCAGTTCATAACATTGCAGATAACAGTGGTTCTTTAAATGATGGTATTGTTGGTGCAAATACTTCAACTGGTGCTTTAATCACTGCTTTAAGCAATTACGGAATTGATTATGGATTTGCTCAAGTAAATCCGGTAAACAATGCCGATGGTGGAGCACTAGGTTCTAATTTGCGTACTGTGTTGTTATACCGTTTAGATAGAATTGGATTTACTGGAACTCCTGGTGGATCGAACATTTCTAATGCAGTTCAAAATCTAGCAGGTAAACCAAATT
>JBDNFX010000002.1:0-5281 GCA_041689575.1 Kapaibacterium sp. (SeqCode) | reverse complement strand
GTAGCTAATTGTTATATGGGGCGTGCTGGTTTAATAAATAGTGGTGGAGCTTGTGGTTCGAACGATTTTGAAGAAGCAGTTGAAACCGCTGTAATTAACAAACGTGCTGGAGGAATGGGATTGATTTCTGGAAGAAAGGCGTTTCAACGTCCTATGAGTGAAGGAATTCAGTTGTTAAATACAATTCAAAATGTGTATTTAGAAAAAGAAATTTCTTTAGCATAAACTTTACAGTACTATGAAGAATTTACGACCAACAACAGTTGGTCGTTTTTGTTATGAAACAAAAAAACTAACAAAACGTTATTGTGTTCAATTATAGTATAACTATTCGTGCCTGAATGAAAGCATTTCCATCGATTATATTTTTTCTACTTTGTGTTTTCTATTTGAATTCGTGTAATACTTTCAAATCGAGCGAAAAAGTAGTACCCACTGCAGAAACAACTTTTTTGGAAGCTATGGAAGCTTTCGACGATGAAGATTACTTAACTGCTTCTAAACTATTTGAAGTAATTAAATTGCAATTTCCTGCAAGTCAATTTGCAGACGACGCCCAATTTTACACAGCTGAGATTAATTTTAAGCGTAAAGAATATATTTTAGCTGCTTTTAACTTCAGACTTTTACTTTCTACCTATAGAAGTAGCGAATTTTCAAAAGCTGCGTATTTCAAACAAGCTGTAAGTTACTACAACCTTTCTCCTGCATTCGATAGAGATCAAAAATACACCTTCGAAGCTATTCAAGCCTTGTCAGATTTTTATTCTGCATACCCTAACGATTCATTAGCGAATGAATCGTTGCTACTTATAAATGAATTAAAAAATAGACTTGCGAGAAAAGTTTTTGAAACTGGTATATACTACAAAAAACAAGAATTACCCCGTTCTGCATTAATATACTTTAATCAAATTGTAGAAGAATATTTTGATTCTGTTTTTCATGAAGAAGCAATGTTCGAAAAAGTAGCTATGTTGTATTGGATGAAAAAATTTGAAGAAGTAACCATTGTAAGTGATAATTATAAACGAATGTATCCTCGAGGAAAATATCTTTCCAAATTAACAGATTTATCAACTCAATTACCCTAAAAATTAGAAATAGTATGAATACAGAGTCTAAGACACCAACCAAATCTATTGTTACAATGACACAGTTAGTTTTACCAAACGATACAAATCAATTAGGTAATTTATTAGGCGGAAGATTAATGCATTGGGTAGATATTGCTGCAGCTTTAGTTGCAATGAAGCATTCTGGAAAGGTTTGCGTTACTGCATCGGTAGACGAGATTAATTTCTTTGAACCCGTAAAATTGGGTCATGTGGTTCAATTGTATGCTTCAATCAATAGGGCATTTAAAACTTCTATGGAAATTGGAGTGAAGGTCTATAGAGAGGATACTCTTAATGGAAATTCAGTTCATACTGCTACTGCCTATTTAACATTTGTTGCAATTGATTTATATGGTAAACCCTTACAAGTACCACAAGTGGCACCTGAAACCGAAGAAGAAACAAGACGCTACGAAGGTGCTGCAGCCCGACGTAAGAATCGTTTGGAACATCGTGAACAATTAAGTAAATTGCGGTAATAATTTCGGATCTTCAAAAAACCCAAAGATATAATGATACATCAATTCCACCTTTTTGTAATGCTGTTTATTAGTATTCTGGGAATATCTTCAGTTGTTGCTCAATCGACTAATTCCCAAAATACTCGTGATTCTATTTTGCTTTATACCGAAGCAGAAGAACAGTATCCTGCTGCTATTGGGGGATATCTTTCTTCGAAAATTGGATTTAATACTGCTACAATTCCTTACACAAGAACAACAAGCTTTTCCTTTAACGGAATTCCTGATTTTGGTATAATGAGTTTTTTCCCAATTAATAAAAAATATCAAATAGCATTGTTAGGCGAATTAGGATTTACTACGAATTCTTACGGAGAAAACTTAGATTCTAAGTTTATTTCATCTATACCTAGCAATCTTAATGAAGAATATGTTTTCCGTCATCATTATATAACTGGTGGTGTTGGTTTTGCAATTCGATCAATAACTGTTGGAATGAGTCTTGGATTACCTGTTGGTGGTTCGTATGTAAATAGTGCTAGAGGAGTTGAGTTTTCTTCGTCTATAAATTCGAGTAATCTCAACCCAATTATTGATTTAAAATTGGGAACAATGTTTCCCATTTATTACGATAAAAGTGGTAGATTGAACCTTCACGTTACTGGTGGTTATGTACTTACAGGAATTTATACTAATTCCATGGCAGCATATAATCATATCAGTACCGATGTTAAAAATGCGACTGCTTTCCCAACAAATTTAGGGAAAGAATACAATCCGTTACCACTTTCAATATCGTTAGGTTTATCATATTTGTTCACATTAAACCCATCAGAAGTACCTGTAATAGATATGAAATAGTACTCTCCCATAATTCTTTACCAAAACATTGGCAAAAAAATGCTATTTTTGTAATATTATTTATAAAATAGTTAAAGCCAAATGGAACGTTTAGAAACTTTTCCAAATCCTAAAATTGGAAGACCATACACAATCACACACTCAAATCCTGAATTTACATCAATGTGTCCTAAAACTGGACTTCCAGATTTTGCGACAATTGAAGTACATTATATACCCGACCAACTTTGTTTAGAACTGAAAGCACTTAAATATTATTTCTTAGATTTCCGTAACAAAGGAATATTCTACGAAGCTGTAACAAACCTAATTTTAGATGAATTAGTGGAAGCTTGTAAACCTCTAGAAATGACAATTACTGCGTTGTGGGGAGCGCGTGGCGGAATTAGTTCAATTATTGAAGCAAAATATACCAAAGAATGATTACGACTATAAAGAAAGAATTCCATTGGGAAATGGGGCATCGATTGCCGTTTCACAAGGGTTTATGTAGAAACATTCATGGTCATTCTTATCGAGCTGAAATCGAGTTAACGGGTCCAACAAACGATGAAGGAATGGTGTTAGATTTTTATCATTTATCAATTATTGTAAAGCCGATTCTAGAAGAATTAGACCATTCATTTATGGTTGATGAAAATGATCAAGTTTTGATAGTATTCTTAGACGAAAATGAATTTAAAAGTAAATGTGTTAGTTTCTTTACTACTGCAGAAAATATTGCAGGGTACTTATGTGATGAAATAATAGTAAGACTAGAAACAATTCAACATACAATTGATTCCATTGCCGTCACAGTTTGGGAAACTGAAAAAGCTTCAGCAAAAGTTTCAAAAATCATTCCTGAAGAACATAGGCAATATCGTCTCTTCAAAACCTAAAGAAAGAAAAAATACTATTATGTCAGTTCGAGTAAGATTTGCACCATCTCCTACAGGATTTCTTCATATTGGAGGACTTCGTACAGCTTTATATAATTACCTTTTTGCTAAAAAAAATGGTGGAACTTGCGTTCTTCGAATTGAAGATACCGATAGAACCCGTTTAGTTGAAGGAGCCCAAGAAGGACTTATAGAAGAATTTAAACAAGCTGGTATTATATTCGATGAAGGTCCTACTCAAGGTGGTGATTTTGGACCGTACGTGCAATCTGAACGTTTTGATTTGTATAAGGAATATGCAAAAAAACTTATAGATCCTTTATTAGAAGGTAATGGTTTTGCCTATTATGCCTTCGATACAGAAGAAGATATTGAATCGATGCGTGAACGACAACGAAACGCTGGAATAGCACCACGGTATATGCGTGGTGAGATGAATAATGAGTTAACTTATGGATCGGAAAAGACACGTCAAGCAATTGAATCTGGTGTTCCCTATGTTATCCGTTTAAAAGTTCCTCATACAAAAGATATCAGATTTATTGACCTTGTTCATGGAGCAATTGTTATTCAAGGTCGTGAAATAGATGACCAAGTTTTAATAAAATCCGATGGGTTCCCTACATATCATTTGGCAAATGTAATTGATGACCATTTTATGGAAATTTCTCACGTTATTCGTGGTGAAGAATGGTTACCCTCTACTCCAAAACACGTGTTGCTTTACGAAGCATTTGGCTGGGAAGTGCCACAATTTGCACATTTGCCATTATTAAAAAATCCTGATGGTTCTAAAATGAGTAAACGATTTGGTGATGTTTTGGTTCATCAATTCCGTGAACGTGGATTTATGCCCGAAGCCATAAACAATTATAGTGCTTTTTTAGGTTGGAATCCAGGTACGGAACAAGAATTTTTTTCAATGTCAGAATTGATAGATACTTTTACGTTGGAACGAGTTCATAAAGCAGGAGCAATTTTCGATTACAAACGACTATCTTGGGTTAATGCACATTATTTACGCTTAGAACCAAAAGAAAAATTAGCTTCAAACTTTAAACAACTTTTAGAAAATAATGGTGTAACGTTTGCAACTAGTGAATATATTGAAAATGTTGCTCAATTGATGAAAGAAAGAGTTCAAACAATTAATGAATTAGTTCCATTTTCTACGTATATGTTCAAAGATCCAATTCATTTTGTAAAAGAGTATTTGGAACAACATTGGAATGATGAAACTGAAAGTATCGTTACTTCTTTTCTCCCAATTCTAGAAAGTATAGACACTTTTATTCCTGAACAAATAGAAATTGCTGTAAAGGAATATTTAACTGCGAATTCGATTCCAATGAAAAAGTTCGTACATCCTTTACGAGTTGCAATTACAGGAAAAAAAATTGGTGCAGATTTGTATTCAACTATTAGTTTGTTAGGAAAAGCAGTAGTTATACGTCGTTTACATTCTATGTTAGAAAACAAAAAATTAATGACAGAGTTTACCATTGAAGGTACTGACCCGAAAACGGGTGAACAAATTGAAATTACAATGGTTGAATTACCTATTGCTCCATTAGAAATTCATAACTAAATTGAACAAATGATTTTTAAAAGTAGTACTTTCGCTCTCTTTTTATTCGTTTCAATTTTATTTACTTCTTGTGGAAGTTCAACAAATACTTCAAAAGAAAAGAAAACTGCCTTTTGTTTTTCTGAAGAGAATAAAAATATCCGCATTACTTGGGGACAAAGAGATTCTGAAGAACATCGGTCGAACGGATTTCAATTGTTAACCGATGGAACTGTTTTGTTTTTTGCCTATGATTCAGTTACTACAAAAACCTTAGAAAAAGAAATTGCAATTCTTTCTGAAGAAACAGTATGTCATATCCACGAACGATTAAAACTTGCTATTATAAAAACTCAAGCTTTATATGTTCCAGGAAAAGTATCTAGATACGTT
>JBDNFX010000001.1:0-14678 GCA_041689575.1 Kapaibacterium sp. (SeqCode) | reverse complement strand
GGTAACTATTCAATTGTAATTCGACATAAAGGTGCTATTAGCGGTGGCTCGCAAGTTGTATCCTTAGCATTATCTGGTGCTGAACCTATAACTGCACCTAACTCGCCTTCTTTACTTACGCCTATAATTTACGAAAAATTTGCTCGTCGCCCGGTAGTTCATAAATGGAATAAAGTTACTGGTGCTTCTTATTCTATTCAAATTGCTACAGATACTTTATTCTCAAACATTATAACTTCAGGGGTTCAAGTCGATACTTCTTTTACTTTTTCTAATGCTTTAGCAAACACGAAATATTTTTGGAGAGTGAACGCAATTGTTGGACTTGACCCTTCAGCTTGGACATCAAGATCGTACCAAACATTAATAATTGCTGCAAATAATTGGTTGTTAAAACCAGATAGCATATCAACTATCAACACACTAAGACCCAAATTTATGTGGCGAAAACAATCTGAAGCTGCATATAGAGTGTTAGTTGCAAATAATGTAAACTTAAACAACCCTGTTATAAATGAGAACATTGTTGATACTGTATTGACTAGTGCTACATATTTAGATTTCAATAGGCAGTATTTCTGGAATTCATCAGGTATTTCTATGGGACCAAGCTATAATCCCTCTAGTACTTGGACATTTACTACCTATAATCCAATTTTACAACATATTGTACCACCAGATGCTTCAGTTACTACCGTAAAACCTCCGTTACTTCAATGGATGGGTTCAGAAGGTATAACTCAATTTAATCTTCAAGTTTCAACAAGCCCTACCTTTACATCTAACGTAGTTGTGAATGAATCAGCTCTTGGAGATACCTTGTATTCAACGACAACTTTGTTAAAAAACAAACAATATCATTGGAGAGTACAACCAGTTTTTGGACCAAAATCTGGTACTTGGTCAACACCTTGGACATTTTCAGTACCTGATAATAATTTGAAAAAAGTCTATCCGGATTCTGCGTCTTCAATTGGAGCAACAACTTTGGCTCTCAGATGGAAAGGTCTAGAAGGAGCTAATAAATATTCAGTTGTTTTAGCAAACAATCCACAATTTAGCACTCCAATTGTAAATTCTACAAATGTGATAGATTCGTTTTATATCGTCCAAAATTTACAAACAAACACTCCGTATTATTGGACAGTATCAGCAACAACAGATTTAGGTACAGTTACATCTTCTGTTTGGACTTTTACCATCGTTTCGAAACCAGAATTAGTACAACCTGCAGATCAAACTGTCAATTCACCAAAACTAATTACGTTTAAATGGAAACGTCCCGGCGGATTAAATGCTACATCATTTTTACAATTGTCGGACAAACAAAACTTTTCAACACTCATAGAAGATGTACCTGGAGTTTTAGATACTGCGTATGTATATGACGGAACTGGAATTTTAAAACAAAATACTCCATATTTTTGGAGAGTAAAATTGTTAATAGGTCAAGATACAACGTTGTGGTCAGACACATGGACATTAAAAACCAAACAATTGCCAACCATAAGCCAAATGTACCCAGATTCAAACGCGAATGGTATCCCAACGGATACAATTTTGTATTGGAACCAGTCAGTAGATGTAGAAGGATATAACGTACGAGTATCAACTTCTCCAACGTATACACCAACAATAGTAGATCGTTCACCGCAGATAGATGTATTGCAAACTAATATAACACAATTAGAAAACAACAAGAAATATTATTGGCAAATACGAACTCGGAAAGACGGCGAGTTCAGCGAATGGTCAAATACTTGGCCATTTTTAACAATACTTGCGAAACCAAATTTGGTGCAACCGTTAAACGAAGCATTAATACCCCCAACGGCAATAACCCTAACGTGGCAAACAGTAGCAGGATCAGAACGATACGATTTGCAAGTATCAAAAGATAGTACATTTACAACAGTAATAATAGATACAATGGCAATAGTACCAACATTGTACGAGTACAAAGCATTAGAACCAGAGACAAGATATTTTTGGCAAGTAAAATCAACCTCAAATATAAATAAAGGACAATGGTCGGGAGTTCGAACATTTACAACAGGATCATTAAGTTCGGTAGGTGAAAACACATTGTTAGGTATAACAGTTATTCCTAACCCAGTAAGCACAAGTGCAAGGATATCAATTGCAACAAATACTGGAGAGCGAATATATTCTATAATAGTAAGAAATCTCTTAGGAATGCCAGTAGTAACAATTCCTGTTGAGAATACTACAAAAGATCAGATAGAATTTGAAATAGATGCAACAACCTTACCACAAGGAACGTACTATATCGAAATAGGAACAACCAAAAGAACATATACATCACCATTCCAAATAATGCGATAAAAGTCGTAACATCTAAAAGTAAAAATAATTCATTGTAGGGGGCAGAAAATATTCTGCCCCTTTTTTGTTTAGAATAGCATGTATAAATCACCCCCCCTCGACCCTTGGGGAGAGGGGGCATACTGAAAATAACCGATATCAACTTTTGCGTTGATTACGATACCGTTTTGGTAACAGCACTCCCAGCCTCAGCAGTAATTGCAGGAGTTGGAACGACCATAACGATACAATGCTAGTGACCGTACTCACACTTGGCGGTGATTTTGTAACCACATCGAAAGGTGGAACGGATGCAGGTAGAATTACCCATCAAGTAGATGTTAGTAATCTACTGGCAGGAACATATTTCTCCGTTGTACGAACATTCTCACAACGTGTAACCAAACCTTTTATAATCACAAAATAGGAATAGATGGGTGCGGGGGGATATTTTCTACAAATACCAAAGAATCTAAGACCCTGAAGGGCAAACAATCATAGCATAAGAAGCCAAAACCCCTCTTCATTCCCCTCTTTTGGAGATGTTTGAAATGTGTGGTGGTTCTGATATCGGAATCACTAATTTTTCATAGTATTCTTCTAAACAATATACGGAGAATATTTTCTTCATAGAAGTAGATTTGTGAAATCAAAGAGAATATAATGAATAAGTTAATTTTCTGTCTGTTTTTTTTTTTGTCAGTTTATACTGCATCTGCAAGTGAAACAGATACATTGTCATTTATCAAAACAAAAAGGATGTCCGATTCGGATTTAGAAAAAAAGCGAGAAGGAACATTCTTTACTGGAATTCCTGATATTTCTTCTGACCCTGTCACGGGGTTTGGAGTTGGTGTGCGAGGAAATATCTATTGGAACGGAGACCGAAGTAACGAATTGTTTCCATATACTCCATATTTAGCTAAGTTAAAAACTAATGTAGCATATTTCACTACAAATGCTCGAGAATTAGCTTTATCCTTAGACATTCCATATTATCAAGGAACTCGTTGGCGTTTTAAAATCGATGTTAAAGCTCAACAGAACCCTGCAAATCAATATTTTGGATTATCTGAATCGACCTTACAAGATTTACAGTTAATAACTGCAAATAATGGGCAGAGTTATTCTACTTTTGAAGATTTTGAAACTGCTCGTAATACTGTTAGACGTGGTAATAATGGCGAAGCTCCATATGTTACAGATGTGCTAGCAAATCAATTCCGTGAAACAGAGTTTATGTTGAATCTAAAAGCAGATTATGCTTTGGGAGACGGTTCATGGCGAATAATGGGTGGATACGAAATTCAACATCTTTCGTATACTACATTTGAAGGTACGGAAACAGATGCAGTTGATAGTAACGGAAATACAGTAAAAGTACCCAATGGAAACTCCCTTTTGCATCGAGATTTTAAAGAAGGACGAATTTCAGGTTTATCTGTCGATGGTGGTTGGGTTTCTATTCTTCAAACTGCTTTAATATATGATACTCGTGATTTTGAACCAGATCCAACAAACGGGGCATATTTCGAGATTGCTAACGAATATTCAGGAAGTGCAATAGGTTCTCAATTCAATTTTAACAAGCTGTTTATTCAAGGTAGATACTATCAAAAAATACCAATTGGACCCAGAACTATTCTTGCTGGTAGATTAGGGGTCGGTAATATTTTTGGTGATGAAGCACCATTTTTTGAATTTCAAGACCAATGGTCACCCGACGGAAGTATCAATGCACTGGGCGGACGTCAATCTTTACGTGGATATAGGGCAAATCGGTTTCTCTCTCGATCAATGTGGTTTTCAAATGTAGAATTACGAGCGAGGATTTTGGATTTTTCGGCTTTAAATCAAAATTTTGGAATTGGAATAGCTCCATTTGTAGATTTTGGAACTGTTAGAGACCACTGGGAAGATTTGAATCTAAACCAAGTCAAATTTTCTTTTGGTTCTGGACTGAGAATTGCATGGAATCAATCCACAATTCTTTCTCTTGATTATGGCGTTTCGGCTGAAGATAAACTATTCTTCTTTGGTATTGGTCAAGCTTTTTAACTTTTTTCATTATATTACTTTATTTTCTAATAGAATGCTTAAAACTAAAAATCCAAATTTTAAAGAATCTATTCTTCATCATCTTGAACGTCAAGAGTTTATGAAGCATATTCACTGCAGATTAACTACTATTGAAATCGGCTATGTTGTTGCTGAAATTGATCTTGAAAAATTTCACCAACAACAAATTGGGTTAGTTCACGGCGGTGTAACAGCTACAATAGCCGATGTTGCTGCGGGGTTTGCAGGTTTTACGTTGGTTGGTCCTGATGAACATACCGTTACAGCTGAAATTAAAATTTCTTACTTTGCAAAAGGAATTGGTAAAAAATTAAAGGCTATTGGTACTGTAGTAAAACCTGGGAATAATCTGCATTTTTGCGAAGCAGCAGTTTATATTGTCGATGAAGATGGTAATGAAAAATTGATAGCAAAAGCTTCTACTACAATGGCTGTCATTACACCAAAGTTGTAATGTCGAAACTTTATTCTATTCCGTATGAATCTCCAATAGGGACACTTCTTCTCGGTGTTTCTGAGAATGTATTGCACTTTGTTGAATATGCAGATTCGTCGAAAAGTGCTACCAAAATTCAATCGATTCTTACGTTCACAAATTCTTCTTTGGTGGAATCATTTTCGCCATATCACAAGGAAGTTATATTTCAATTAAATGAATATTTTACAGGAGAAAGAACGGTATTTTTACTACTTTGTAGTTTCATTGGAACTGAATTTCAAAAATCAGTTTGGAAATGTTTACAGACCATAACCTATGGTAAAACACTATCGTACAAGGAACAATCTCTCCAAATGAATAAACCTTTAGCAATTCGAGCAATTGCTTCAACTAATGCTAAAAACTGTATAAATATTGTTGTTCCATGTCATAGGGTTATCGGCGGGAATGGCTCTTTAACTGGTTATTCCGGTGGATTATGGCGTAAACGTTGGTTATTAGATTTTGAAAGTGAATATTCAAATACTCCACAAGACCAATTGAATTTTTTATAAAAAAACCTCTCCTATGTAACAAGAGGTTCTCAAAACATAAAATCGAAGTATTTACCGAACAATAAGTAGTTGTTGAAAATGTTTGTCAATACCATTTCGAATAACAACAGTATAGACGCCATTTGGTAGCGATTGCACGTTTGCTGGGAAGGTGTATTGATTCCCTTTTGAAACGAATTCGGAAAAGAGATTAGCTACTTTGTAACCTCGCATATCGTAGAGTTCTGCCGTTACTTTTCCGTCGATTGTTGGGAGAAATGTAACCAATGTTTGCGATGAAACAGGGTTTGAAGCTATACCAATTGTACCAGAAAATGGCGTTGTTTCGTTTACACTGGTTGGGTTATCAGTCGAAATTCGAGCAACATAACAATTAGGACCTGCATTCCCTGAGACAACGATATCACCGTTGTTTAGAAAAGTAACATCAAAAATTAAATCGTTAAAAGCAGTTCCCCACGTATATTCTTCGACGTTTGTAGTTCCAGGTCTTAAAATTCCTAGGTAAAAATCATCATTTTTCCACTGGTCTTCAGGATATAGTTTCTTCCCAACAGCGACCAAAGTTCCATCTTCACGAACTTTGCAACTGCTGATATCTACTTTTGATGATGTTACTGCAATTTGTTCATTTGTTCCATCAAATTTTGACCGGTATAGCAAGGAATGGATATTCCCTTCATCGTTGTGAACATTTCCTACCAAAGCATACCAACTTGATGCAATAGAAAACACTTTTGGGGCAAATGTTTGTTGATTAGGTATTACATTCAAAAATAATGTTGGACTTGGAACATAGACAGAATCAAAAACAAATTTTTGTTTATGTTTCGTTGATCGTATTGAATATATCATTATTGGTATTGTAAACAGTATCAGGAGCATGAAGTATAAATATACTTGTGGTATCCCTGAATTTCGACGCCATTGGATACGGTATTTGTTTAAAATTATCCGTTTTATAGGCAAATATGCTAATGGAATCAAAGACTCCGTATATTCTTCCAAAAAGAAATGCTTTTAGAATTATCATTTTTACATATACTGAATCACCTATTCTTGTATTCTCTGTTGTATCAACAAGAAAATGATCAGCGAGTCTTTTCCCATCTGTTGTTATTGTCGTATAGTTGTTTCTTGATGTTGAATCGTATTGGGTTTGACCATTATAGGTCATTCGATCTGTTGAATCATCATACCAAAAAAAATAAGTTCCTAAAATTGTATTATTAGAATCATACCAAATATTTGATATTCTGGCTAAACTCACTTGGACCATATCAAAAGCATATCTGTTTTAATTTGCGAGACGAGTAGTTCTATTTTGGCCAAATAATATTAACTCAGGGACATATAGATATTTATATTTAATTCGCCCAATAGAATCTAAACCAATAAACATTGGAACACTATCGCCACGTTCTAATACGAAATATACTTCATTTTTGTTAGGATAAGCGAGTATTTTTCTTCCATAATTGAATTCAGTGTTAGATTTACTTGCTAAATGATAGTATTCCCATTTTGTCTGTAACAATTGCGAATGTGTAGTAAAACAAGATAACAGAATGAATATGATTGTCAAATATATTTTCATTTTTTTTCCTTAGTAAAAAAACGAGTCCTCAAAATTTCTTCTGAGGACTCTAATTCGTAAATCAACGTAAAATGTTAATAGGTGTACTGTATGAATTGTTTGGAGATACAATTAAGAGAGTATAACTTCCGATTGGTACTTCCGTCATTGAAAAAGTAAACTCTTTTAGCTGAAAAAAGGAACCTTTAAATAATGTTGCAATAACTGCACCATCAATAGAATACAGTTTTATATTCCCCACTCCCTCAAGTGGACTATTTACTGTAATAGTTGTATTGTTTTGAACTGGATTTGGTTGTACTGTAATGTGCTCAGCAACAGGAATTGTTGCTTGATATCCACCATTTCTGACAGAAGTTATTGGTTCAGTCGTTAGCTTTGCTAAGTACGGTAAACCATTTTTTCACTCCCACCAACATAGATATCACCTTCTGGTGAAATTGCTATATCATTCAACTGCCCATTAAAAGTACTTTCAAATTCTGTCGATTGGTTTACTGACAAATCGTTTGAGAGTTCAACTATGAACCGTTTTGTTGATATTTCCTTATCAACTGTTTTCAACGTTCTTCCAATCGCAAGCAAAGTGGAATCGTTCAATTTCACAATTCTATGCATTTCTGCATTGTTAAGTAAAGATTTGTATGAGAGCATAGTTCCATCCTTATTAATTTTTGCAATGAATGGATGATTTATTCCTGATTCAGTATATGTATAACCAATGAGATAAATGACATTACCCAATAGTTCCACATATCGAATCGTGAGATTACCACCATTCAAATTCATTGATGATGCATCAATTTTGAATTTTGATAGTTCAAAATTATTAGAATCAAGTATTCTAAAGGAAACATCAACAGGTTTTGTAGAAGGAACTTCTTCTGAAGCTATAACAACGAGAAAATTGCCATCGGAAAACTCTCTAATTGCAACAGGAATTCCAACTGCTTGACTTTGATTAGCACTTAATGTATCAGGACTAAGTAAGAAATTTGTTTCATTTTCGTTGTAAACACCTGAGCGAGAAAAAATATAATTAAGTATTCATCTTCCATTAACAACGTGACCTAACCAAACAGTGTCAGCATAACATAATCCATGATTTTTATCAAACACGGTTGTATAACTTCGTAAATTTTGCAATTTACTCAGTAAATGGGTGTTGTAGAACATGTGCAAGGACTTTAGAGCTGTAATTGGATACGAATAGGTCTCTTTAGTTTGATCAGATTTTAATAGATTGTAGTATCTTAAAAAAAGTGAACTTTCTTGTAAAAGAAATTTATTCGGAAACGATTCATCAACATAAAACACCAATGATCGATCATCATTCTGAGCAACTGCTGTTGCTCTTGAAACATTATTGGTAAAGGAAAACAACTTATTCCCCTCTGGGTTTGCACCTGCTAAATGAGGAATGCGAGAGGCATTAGAAAGTGCCGTATAAATAGTTCCATTATCGGCAATTCGAATTTTACTGACTCTATACGGTTTATGTTCCAAATCTGTAAACTCTTCATTTATATTCCACACTTCAGTGTATTGAGAATATACGGAAAGTGTTGGAATGAAAAAGATTACTAAAATTAGTTTTAATGTTTTCATAATGGTATTGTGTTTTAGCGTCCCCCCCTAATTGGAGAGAAAGGTTGCCATTTACGCGAAGATTTTGTACATCTGGTTTCATAACTGAACTCCCTAAAATAATACGTAAAGATAATATGCGAACACTTTGTTGATTATTATACTGTTTAATTACGAAAACAGTTCCAACATGAATGGTTTTTTTACAATAATCCCCAAAATTATTTTTATATTTGAAAACTCAATTTGTTCAAAATTGAAATTGAAATTGAAATTGAAATTGAAATTGAAATTGATTTTTACAATTGATTAACTTTCAACATAAAAATAACTTCAACTACAAACAAAAAAAGCTCCATTTAGGAGCTTTTTTAATGAATGTAAATATCTATAGTTACAGTTCTTTTATCAGGGTTGCGATAATATGTGAAGCTGTTATGTTTTCTGCTTCTGCGGAAAAGTTTGCAACTATACGGTGACGCAATACTGCTTCTGCAACAGCTTTAATGTCGTCTATACTGGGTGAGAAACGCCCATAAATTGCAGCTCTTGATTTTGCACCTAATATCAGATATTGCGATGCACGAGGACCTGCACCGTAGGAAATATAATCTTTAACAATTTTAGATTTTGTCATTGAAGGTCTGGTAGAACGAACCAAATGGACTGCAAATTCTACCACATTTTGAGCAACAGGAATTTTACGAACTAATTCTTGATACTGAAGAATTTTCTCAATGGAGAGTACTTGTTCAGGAGTAGATTTTTTTTCTGTTGTTGTAGCTTGAACAATAGCGATTTCTTCTTCTAATGATGGATAATCCAACCACAAATTGAACATAAAACGGTCTAACTGAGCTTCGGGCAGCGGGTATGTACCTTCTTGTTCAATAGGGTTTTGAGTAGCCAAAACAAAAAATGGTTCATCTAACTGATATGTTACCCCATTGGCGGTAACGCTATGTTCTTGCATAGCCTCGAGCAAGGCTGCTTGTGTTTTCGGAGGTGTACGATTGATCTCATCGGCAAGGACGATATTAGAAAATACAGCACCTTTTACAAATCGAAAGTTTTTTTGACCAGTCGTAATATTGTCTTCAATAACCTCAGTACCGGTGATATCGGAAGGCATCAAATCGGGTGTAAATTGAATTCTATTAAATTTCAATTGCATCGTTTGAGCAAGTGTTCGAATAAGTAATGTTTTTGCTAAACCGGGTACACCAACCAGAAGG
Source organism: Kapaibacterium sp. (SeqCode) (assembly GCA_041689575.1). Lineage (GTDB taxonomy): Bacteria > Bacteroidota > Ignavibacteria > Kapaibacteriales > JAEUSM01 > JAEUSM01. The sequence continues at coordinate 4,862 of JBDNFX010000001.1, read as the reverse complement.
CAGTGCCCTTGGGCAAAAAGGGAAATTAACAATTGTTCAACAATATCGTTTTGTCCAACGATAACTTTAGAAATTTCTCTTCGAATAGCAACTATATCTTGAGCAAGTGCTTGTACGGCTTGTGTGTCGTTCATTTGATTCATTTTTGTGGTTCAATGCCTTTAAGACGATTACCTTAAAGAATAATTTACTATCGAAATATGGGAATGTTCGATAAAAAAAAGGGATACAACAAGACTAGTATCCCTTAGAAGAAAAATTACTGTTTTGGACTAAAATCTGCTTCTTGAATTTCTACATTTGGAGTGAACGTGTTTTCAAGTTGAAGTTCAAAATATGGATTAGAGCTTTTAATATTCTTTGCCATTTTACAACCTGCAACCTCTACATAATTTGAATATTCTACTGTAGAAGGAAACGTTGCTTGAGAATTTTTTTCAATGGTTTCAACTTTCGTTAACAAAAACGTAGTTGCATCAAAATACAACATCATTGGGTCAGTTCCTGAAATTGTTTTCGGGAACGCAACTTCAACAACTATTTGATTGTTGTCTTCACCTTTTACTTTTGCAGTGTACCCATTTTTTAACAACTTTGCATAACCGAACAATTGAGCGTCAATACGTAGTTTTTCAAATTCATATCCTTCACGAAGTAATGGAGCATTCGTAGATTCTTGAACCCATGCTTTGTCGCCATTCACCCAAATAGTTTGGTTGGTTACCATCAGGTTCATTAAGGTAGTGCTTTTCATTGGAGCTTTTTGTTTTTGAACAATAGTACCATCGAAAGACTGCCCTTGAACCATAAATTTCACTTTAGAATCGGTCATTAAGGAAGTAATTTCCGACATTTTCCCACCACCTAAAGCATCGTTATACTTTTCGAAAACTTCAATGGCAGAATATTTAGAAGGTTTCAAAGAACTAATCCCTGAAATTGGTTCAAAGTCCGCATTGTATTCGTATACTTTACCAAATTGAGATAACGATTTTGCAACTTCCGGAGCCCCAACAACTACAATATACATTCTATTGTCAGTTAGGTATTTATTCGATACATTAAGCATATCGCCAATAGTAACAGATTTCAAAAATTCAACGTGCGATTTATACCAATCCAATGGTTCGTTGAACGAATAAGCTAATTGAATATAATTAGCAATCGATTGAGGGCTTTCCATAGAAAGCATAAATGAACCGATATCATTATTTTTAACAACTTCAAATTCGCTTGGAATTGGACCTTCTGATCGTAGTTTTTCAAGTTCGTTTTTAATAACAAGAATGGTTGAATCGGTAACGGCATTTCTTACAGCAGAACCAGCATAAAAGCGGTTGTATTCTTTAGCAGAAGTAATTCCTGAAAAGGGAGAATAGGTAAATGAGTATTTTTCACGAAGCGTTTTAAACAAACGAGAAGCAAAACCACCACCGATATAACTACCAGCTACTTGAAGTTTTTTGTAATCAATATTCCTATGTTCTGGAGCACCAAAACATACTAAAACATGTGATTGAACAGAATTTGGTCTACTCACAAAGTACACACCAACTGGTTCTGGTGTTGTAGGGGGCATTGTAAATGAAGGGATAGAACCTCGATTCCACGAAGCCAAAGACTTAGCAAACGTATTTTTAACTTCGTTTACCGTAACATCTCCAACAACTGCTAAATGAGCATTATTTGGAATGTAGTATGCTTTGTAAAATTTCTTAATATCTTCTAAAGTAATTAATTCTAATGATTCTTTGGATTGACGAATTGAATACGGATGATTGATACCATAAACCGCCATACGACTCATTTGACCCGACAATTCTTGAACATTCGATTTTTTTTGCTGAATTGAGGCCATAAATTGAGGAATAAGCTTTTTGAATTCTTCTTCTGGGAATGTTGCATTGGTTAAGATATCGTTCAGAAGGCCAATCATTACTGGATAGTATTTTTTTAATCCAGAAAGTATAATCACCGTTTGGTCGCCGGCGGCACTTACAGAATAGCTAATGGCACAAGAATCGATAAGGTTAGAAATCTCGTCAGCAGATTTGTTTTTAAATCCTTTATTGAGCATTTCAGTTGTGAATTCAGCTAATCCTGGTTTTGCAACTTCTTCGTTTCCACGAGTACTGATTGCTAGTCGGAACGTAACAATAGGTTGTTCTTTATTTTCAATAATGAAAATACGTAGTCCATTATCAGTTTGATGTTCTTTATAAGTAGGATAAATAAATGATGTTGCCTTTAGTGGTTCTGGTTTCTTGGAAACAGCTTGAGCAAAACTTGTACTTGTAAGTACAAATAAGGCTAATAGGACAGAAATATATAGTTTCATAACAATATTTGTTGTTTAAGTGATGAATTACTTCGATTTAGGAACATATTGAAGAGTAACATTTTTGATATCTTTTCCAAGATACTTTTTTGCTACTCGTTGGATATCGCTTTTTGTAACTGATGTAAAGAAAGAAACTTCGGTATTGATTAGTTTTGGATTGTTATAATAGGCTGTAAATTCTGCCAATTCCAATGCCTTTTCTAATACACCAGTTTTCCCTTGAATAAACTGAGCTTCCTTTATGTTTTTCGCTTTTTGTAGCTCTGCATCTGTTACTCCTTTATCAACTATCATTTGAACTTCTTCCAGAATAGTGTTTTTAATTTTTTCCAAATCACCACCTGGGTTAGAATATCCTTGGAACATAATAGAACCAACAAATTGATGTGCAGAATGGCTCATACCTGAAAAAATAGAAATTTGATCTTTCGATACTAATCGTTTATACAAACGAGAACTTTCACCTGTTCCTAAAATAGTAGTAAGCATTTGCATTGCATAGTAGTCTGGAGTACCTGCATTTGGACCTTGAAATCCTATAAATACTGCAAGTAGCTGAGCTTTAGGATCTTCCACTGTTTCGAAATAATTTTCTTTTAATGGCATCAAATTAATTTTGGTTGTTGGTGCAGGAGTTCCTTTTTTGAACACACCAAAATATTCAGTAATCATTTGTTTTGCTTCATCGGTGTTGAAATCGCCACTTACCACTAAAACTGCATTATTGGGTTGGTAGTAAATATTATAAAAATCAACAAATTCTTTAATTTCTGCTTGGTCAATGTGTTGTGCCGATCCTATGGGCATCCATTCGTACGGTGTTCCTTTGAACAATTTAGCGTAGAGTTTTTCACGCATTGTACCATAAGCGGTATTGTCGATTCTATTTTTACGTTCTTCTTTCACAACCCCTCTTTGGGTTTCAACACCAAGAGAATTTACTTGAAGATCACGTAAGCGTTGAGATTCAATCCAAAGTGCTAATGGAAGCATATTGCTTCCTAATTTGAAATGATACACAGTTTGGTCCATTGAGGTAAAGGCATTTAAAGACCCACCAGCAGATTCAATGTATTCAGGGATTTTTGCTCTTGGAATATCTTTTGTTGCTTCGAACATTAAATGTTCAAAAAAGTGTGCAAAACCTGTGCGTTTTGGATCTTCATTTCTTGAACCAACTTTATAATAAACCACAGTAGCAATCACAGGTGCGGATTTGTCCACATGAAGAATATACTTTAGACCATTTGACAAAGAATCTTCAATGAATGTAATTGGTTTGTATTGAGCTGAAAGATTAGCCGAATAGAAAAAGACACTGCATAAAAGCAGCACTGAAGTGATGATGGCATTTTTCATAAATGACCGATTATCCTTATTTCGTTAATAGAATGCATCTTTTGTAAGTTCCTTTTGACGATTATTCTAACGTATTCTTTTTTCTTCTGTGTTTTTCGGTAGTTTTTCGCAACTTTTATCAAATAGTTTCTTGGTTGAATAATTCGTAAAAAAGCAAAAAAAAGCTTCTCCAAAATAAGGAGAAGCCGTTCGAATAGGCCTGTATTAATTCCTTACCGAATTATCTGTAGTTGTTGGTATTGTTTTCTAATTCCGTTAGAGATTATTACGGTATAGACGCCATTTGGTAGCGATTGCACGTTTGCTGGGAAGGTGTATTGATCCCCTTTTGATACGAATTCGGAAAAGAGATCAGCTACTTTGTAACCACGCATATCGTAGAGTTCTGCCGTTGCTTTTCCGTCGATTGTTGGGAGAAATGTAACCAATGTTTGCGATGAAACAGCAATCGCTTTTGCAGGGTCGTCGGATAGAGTGATAGAACTAACCCAATAATACGTAAAGATAATTTGCGAACACTTTGTTGATTATTATAGTGTTAAATTACGAAAGTAGTTCCAATAAATTAATAATGATTGTAAGTATTCTTTAAATAATTCTTTTCTTTGATTTGGAAGGAGAATTATCTAACCATTGTTATGTGGTGAGTTAGTGATAGAGACACAATTGTAATACAAATGCTCTGATTTAAAAACAGTTCGTTTTGTAACAGAAAGGACTATTGGTTTGTTCTATAAATAGGTAGGTTTCTAGAAGGGAGATCTTGAGTTATTGCTTTACGTTGTGAGGATGTATAGGTAGCCCATTGAGCAATTTCTTGAATTGTTCGGTTGCATCCTTCGCAGAGTTGTGATTTTTTGTTTATCTTGCATATCTTCCGACATGGAGATTCTATAGTGGTCATACGACAATTGAAGTTTTTGATATCGATTTTTTGTTTGTTTAACGAATGGTAAGTTGCTTTATTATGAAAATGTTTTATGTTATCCTTATTGTTGCTTTTAATAGTTTCCTACTTCTTAAATCACAGCAGTCTGCTGTCTTTGTTCCTGAAGTTTCACAGAAGCCGTTTTGTAAACATGGTATTGAACATTTATTAGCAAGTTCTCCAGATATTCCATTAGTGAAGCGTCCCTATGATGTTTTATCAATGAATATATTT